>CAMLEL010000105.1 GCA_946478935.1 uncultured Armatimonadota bacterium | reverse complement strand
GACATGGAGCTATGAACTACGTGCTGGAAAGTGGTCTGAACGCGCGAAATGTCCTCTGCCAACGAGCTTTGCGGCGGCCAGCAAGTGGAAGTCCTACGCCTTGGTATTTGGTGGCCTGGAGGACTCTGGACGGCATTCTAGAGCCGTCCTCGCGTTCGATCCAAAGGCCGACAAATGGTCTGTATTCTCGGAAATGCCGGAGCGCATGAGCCGACATGCGCTCGCCAACTGGAACGGCCGCATTTACTTGGCGGGGGGTTTCAATGGCGAAACAGAATCAACTGCGCGGAACTCGGCAAATCTTTGGGAGTTTCGCCCAGATCAAAAGCAATGGCGGAAGCTTGCAGCCATGTCTGTTGCTCGACATGGCCTCCAACTCGTACCTTATAAGGGACGAATTTGGGCGATCGGTGGCCATGCGGGAAATTCGCGCGACGAAGGAATGGTCGAATCCTACGATCCGGCTTCCAATACTTGGCGGAAGGAATTTCGATTATCCAGACCACGAGGTTTTTTCGGGGCCATTTCCTTAAAGAACGGCTTGGTTTTGTTTGGAGGTGCAGCTTCTGGCGCCTCCGTCGTGCAATGGACTTCTAACGGTTGGAAGCCACGACGTGAAGTCTTAAACAGACGGCGATTCGCGTTCATCCAAAACAATAATGAGGTGACAATAATCGGTGGCGAGCCAGCTCAGCCGAATGTCTTGAAGCTGACGATCAAAGACTGAGTCGTCATTTTGCTACAATCGGCCATGTCGAACCTCAGCCGACGTGAGCTCTTGCAAGGTATGGCGGCAACGGGCCTCGCCGCGAGCCTTCCCAAGTTCGTCCAAGAACCCGTGTCAAAGCCTGTTGGTTGGGCGATATTGGGCTTGGGAGGATATGCGACGAACCAGATCCTTCCGAATATGAAGTTCTGCAAATCCAGTCGCCCAGTCGCGCTGATCAGTGGCACTCCTGACAAGCTGTCTCGATTTGGCGAGCAGTACGGAATTCCCGCCGAAAGTCGCTATTCGTACGATCGGATGGATGCGATCAAAGACGACCCCAACATCGAGGTGGTGTACGTAATTACCCCGCCCGGCACCCACCGGGACTTCACGGTTCAAGCGGCAAAGCTGGGCAAACACGTCTGTTGCGAGAAGCCGATGGCAAACTCGGTGGCTGAGTGCGAAGAGATGATCTCAGCCTGCCGGTCAGCGGGGAAACTGCTACAGATCGGCTATCGCAGCCACTACGAACCGCACAATCTCCGGGCAATGGAGATTTGTCGAAAGGAACTGGGACTGCTCCGGAGCATCCAGACGTCCATGGGCTTCTCGGCTCAAAAGGGAATCTGGCGACTTGAGAAGAAGAGAGGCGGTGGTGGATCGATGTACGACATTGGCATCTATGGCGTCCAAGCGCTCCGCTATCTCAGTGGCGAGGAGCCGACCGAGGTCTTTGCAATCATCAGCAACCCTCCGGGCGATGATCGATTCAAGGAAGTCGAGGACACGGTCCATTACACATTCAAATTTCCGTCCGGACTGCACGCCAGTGGAAGTAGCAGCTACTCTTGGGCAGGTGTGAACCGCTATGAAGCATTGGGCACGCGTGGGCGACTGGTTGCCGAGAATGCCACTGGCTACAGTGGCCATAACTTCACTCATGGGTTCCAGCGCGTGGATGTCCTTCAGGGAAATCAGTGGGCAAGCCAGATGGATCATCTATCGGAGGCGATACGATCCGGTGCCAAAACGGTCAGAACGCCAGGAGAAATGGGCTTGCAAGACATTCGCATCATTCATGCCGTGTATGAATCGGCACGTCTTGGCCGACCCATAAAACTGTAGACCCACTGCAACCTCTTTGCTTCCAATATCATATTAGATTGATATGAAGCAAGACTATACAGACATCACCGTCTTGCTGGATCGGTCGGGCAGTATGAGTTCGATCGCTTCCGACACCATCGGTGGCTTCAACACATTCGTCCAAGATCAAGCTGCGGAGCCCGGGGAGTGTCGAATCTCCCTCATCCAATTCGACTCGCAGGATCCGCAACAGGTTGACTATTCCGCGATTCCTGTTCAAGAAGTCGTACCGCTCAACCAATCATCATTCCAGCCCAGGGGTACAACGCCGCTGCTGGATGCATTGGGCACAAGCATCGACAACACCGGCAAACGCCTGGCGGAGATGCCAGAGTTGGCGAGACCCTCGAACGTGTTGTTCGTGGTCATAACTGATGGACTCGAAAACGCCAGCCTCAAGTACTCACGGAAAGAAATTTTCGGGATGATCCGGCACCAAGAAGAAGTTTATAAGTGGAACTTCGTTTATCTCGGTGCCAACCAGGATGCCATCGAGGAAGCAGGGGGACTTGGCATTGTCGCCGATCGCGCCATGACCTATGTGGCCGAGCCGAAGCAGGTCGAGCATATGTTCAAGAGCACTTCTCGCCTTGTGAAGGACGTCCGCTCCAAGAAAGAGGCTGCATTCACAAAAGAAGAACGGGACGAGCAGTCGCCGGACTAAGCTTTTGAGGGCCGATAACGGCCCTCGACAGTTCAATAGAGGGCTGAGGGCAGGAAGGCCCCAACTGGCTCGTGGTACCAACCTCGAACCATCAGGTTCCAAGGCGATCGCGCGCGCATACCGTTGTCGAGACTCCACTGAAACAGCTCAGCATTGCGGGTGGGGATCATGATGCCGGAAAGGGAAAAACTCTCCGTCGACGCGATCAAGGCATATAGACCTTCATTGACAAGCGAAACCGCATGACCCATGAAACCCAAGTCCGTTGCATAACCCATCAGGGAACCACCACGGATAACGACTTTTGCCGTTTCGTGGTCGATGGCAGCGGCCAGTTCCGCTCGCCTGGAGTGCCGGTGAACGGAAAAGCAGAGTTCATCCATCGCATCCAAGTCGCTGGCATCTGCCGCCCGGACGACATATCCTTCGGGTCCCTTGCCCAGCGGGGGGTCAGTCATCACAACCAAAGGTTCCTTAACTTGAAATCCCAGCTTTGCATAGAGCGAGAGGGATACGAGATTGAAAGCAGCCTGAGTTAGCCGCACCGACTCAAGTTCCAAAACCTCCGCTCGATCGAGCGCCGCCTCCATAAGCTTGCAGCCGATTCCTTCCCGCTGCAGATCTGGACGGACGAAGACCGGGCCGATTCCGGCTACGCTTTCGCTTTCCCAGAGTGTGGCGCCGCCCAAAACTTCATTTAAGCGCTCGGCTACGAACGAGTGAGCATGGGGCAGTTCCATGATGTGCTGCCAAATCTCAGTGACTTCCTCGCATGATGCGAAGTCCCGCGGAAAGCCATGCAGATCTGTAATTCCGCTGAAGGCAGCATGCCAAATGTGGCCAAGTCGCTCGGTCTCGCTTGGCTTCGCAGGACGGATTTCGACCTTCGAGCCTTCAAGAGTGATCATGGACGTTGCTCCTACTCGCATTCTCGAGATAGACGTGTAAGCAGTCGGACGACAACCTAGCTAGATTGAATCGAAACATTGGGGTTTTCTCCTCCAAGAGAATTGCCGGACTTCGATGTTCGCCCGGCGAGTTGCCGCATCCATTGCACCATGTGCGAACCGTGATTGCCCTCTGCCAAATGTGAGGTCCTGGGACGCAACATTCGTCAACCTCGTCCGAATTGGCAATAATTTCTTCGGTGGCCGATTTCAGTCAGCAGGAATCAGAACGGGTTCGAGATGAGGCGAATGCGTGGATTGCACGATTTGCTCCCCTAATCTTGGATAACGAACCATTGACGGAAAACGAGGTTCGCCACCGAATTGCAACGTCTCAAATTCTCCAAGAGCAGGGGCAAAATCTACAGAGTCGCCTCATGGCGATTGAGGAATCCGATCCTGATCTAATCAAAACGTTTCGAAGCGCCGTCGGTGAACTGGAATCGATCGAGAACGAATATCGTATCCAGCTTGGACGCCTGGTTCCTGGCGATCCTGAAGGAATGGCCAGTCTGGAAGCAGTGAATGATCGGCTTGCGGAGAGGCTCGCCAGAAAGGAGATGGGCCTTACCGGCACGGCGTCCATGCCGGATGTGCTCGAGTTGAAGACCTCACCCGGCAATATCGGCGCTGCACTCGGACTCGGCATCTTTGGACTGGGTTGGAATAGCTTCACCGCCGTGCACGCATCCTTCATGATTGGCGGAATGTATCAAGAGTTCGGCTGGGCTGCGCTTGGCCTTCTCGCGTTTTACGGCATTTTCTTCACCGTTGGATTCGGGATGTGGCTGGCTGCCTTTCATGCTGCCTCCACTGAGGAAATCCATCTGGACGGGCAGAACCTAACCGTCATCCGAAGGCTCGGTCCGATCACAAGGAAGCGAACATTCCTTTTGCCGGACCAAGCTGAAGCAGTGCTCTCCGAAATGGAGATGCCGAGGGTCGGCAACCGTCAATCAAATCGACCAATGCCAGTCATCCAACTGCACGATATCGATGGTAACCCAATCGGACTCGGCTCCACTTCTACCGACGTGCAGCGCCGGCAGAATCTGGAAAAGATCAATGCCTATCTAAAGCTACACGATCACGCCTGAAACGGTGGAGATGTGACCGTTTTGGTACTGCTTCCCATTGCTGCTTCGTTCGCATTCAGCATGCTCGTGAAGATCTCTTCTCCCAAGCTAGAGACTGAGCTTGGAGAAGTCGGCATGAAGATCACTTTGGACTTTTCGCCTGAGGCAACGTCACGGAGCGCGTCAAAGTACTGATTGATCAGCACCAATCGCATTAGGTCATTTGCATCCGCATCCGGCATTGCGGCTTTGAGAGAATCCACTGAGAGTGCAAGGCCACCGACAATAGCTTCACGCTGTTTGGCGATTCCTTCGCCCTGGAGGCGCTTCGATTCGGCGTCTGCCTCAGCCTGCAACACGGTCTTCATCTTGTGCGCCTCGCCCTCATTGCGAGCCGCGATCTTGGCGTTTTCGCTAGCCATAACCGCGTTCATTGCATTGACGACTTCATGAGCCGGCCGAATTTCGTTGACAAGCGAGTTCTGAATCTCAAAGCCAAACTCCGCCATCCTCATCGAGAGCGCCGTGTTGACGGCGTTGCCAATCGTATCCTGGTGCTCGAAGACTTCTCGCAGGTCCATCTTGGCGACTTCCGTGCGGACGACATTCAACACGAATGCCGAAATTTGTTGTTCGGGTGACGTGAGTTTGTAGAAAGCATCTGCCACTCGAGAGGCGATGACCGAATACTGCACTCGAATCATCATGTCGACGAATACATTGTCCTTCGTTTTGAACTGACCGGGAATGTCCAGTTCGCGAATTCTGAGGTTCATCCGACCCGCCTTTTGATCGATGACGGGAAGTTTGAAGTTCAGGCCTGCGGTAGCGAGTTTATGAAACTTTCCAAGCCGCTGAATGACCAGTACATCTTGCTGGCCGACGGTGAAGGCGCAACTGAAGACAAAGATGATGCCGATTAAGGCATACACGATGTACATTACGGGAATCTGATCCGGCATAAAAGTTGAGACGGGATTAACTGGCGATCAGTAGCCCTCATCTCTATCGAACACGAGAATTCGCTCTGCGCTCGTTGCTGGACGCATGGCTCGTTGAAACCAATCTGGGTCTTCCAGATCCAGATTGGCAATCAATTGAGGGGCCAGGTCTTCGAATCCAGCATCGTCCTCGTTGACGGTTGCCGTCTCTTCCCCGCTGAAAAAGTCCAGGCAGATAAGGTCTATGTTGTATGCCTCGATCCGGTCTATTTCAAGCCACTCGACTGAGGCGATCTGCTCGCCAGAGTCGGAAGTGAGGTCAAAGCCTGCTTCGTTCAGTGTGATTCGCCCCATTATTCAGCTCAACCCTTACGCTGCTCGATCCAAACTTTGTACGGAACGGTGCCGCTGATCATCATCAAGAGGGACAGGAATCCCCACGACGTCACGTTGCCGACCGAGAAGGTAGCAGTCTCCCCAGATTGAACCTGAAAAGACAACTTTCGAGTAAAGACCCGATTGGTCGCTTTGATCCAATGCTCTCCAGGTTCCAATTCCGTCTCGAACGACTCGCCATAGAGTAGCGTTACGTCGTCGTCACCGTCGATTGAAACGTAGAGATCACGCATTCGAATGTCCCGAGGGGCATTTCGAGCCACGCGGACGGTCGCTCTGTCAGAACTCATCTTTACTTGGCCAACTCTCGAACTTCAGCCAACGTCCGGTCGACTTCCTCGGGATTGTTCAACAGCCCCGGGGTCAGCCGCGCGTACGACACACTGTAGGGTGTGGTGCTGGCGATGATCCTCTTTGCCGCCAACCGACTCACAACTTCCTCCTGCCTCATTCCTTCGATATCGAAACAGACCAGAGCCGCCGAAAGGTCATCCGACATCGGCGTATACAACTTCACTTTTGGCATCTTGACCAAGCCCTCTTTCGTCTGACGGGCGAGATCATGAATTCTCGCCCGGACCCGTGCCTTGCCGAGAGTCTGATGGAAAGCAAATGCCTCAGGTAGGGCCCAGCGATGTTCAAATGAGTGGAATCCGCCCGGAGTCAGCGCTTGACCCCAACTATCGAAACCAGAAAAAGTCGGGGTGCAGGGGATCACATACTTGCTCACTGCCGGATTGCCGTAGACAATCCCAGTTCCTCGGGGCCCGAAGATCCATTTGTGGCAACCAGCGCTGAAGAAATCACAGCCCAGAGTTCGGATGTCGATGTCTTCCACACCAAATCCGTGTACCCCGTCCACGCACAGCAGCACCCGATCCCCTTCTGCGCGACCTTCGTTGGCCCGTTTGATTACTTCGGCAAAAGCCGCGATGGGGAGCCTCATCCCGGTGCTGGAATGCACCCAGGTCACCGCAACGACTCGTGTCTCTGGTCGAATCTCCTTGGCCACGATCGTCGCCATTTCATCCGCCGAAACGGGTTGACCAGCTTTGTATAGGGTCATCGAACGCAGCTTCGTCCCCATTCGCTGGGCGCGCAGGCCAAGCGTTACGAAGGTTGCCGCGTGATCGTGGCTGGTCGAGAGAATTTCCTGATCGGGACGCAGGTTCAAGCCGTTGTAAATAACTCCCAATCCTTGGGTTGTACTGTCAGTCAGGGCAATGCAATTTGGACTCGGAGCGTTGATGTATGCGGCAGCCGCCTTCCGAGCATTTGCTTCGCCCTCTAGCTCGAAATCGTGATAGTAATCCACCGGGTTCTTATCGAGTTCAGCCCGATACTTTGAGATTGCTTCACGAACTGGCTTGGGGTGAGATGCCAAGAGAAGCCCGGCCATGTGAACCTTGCTCCAATCAAGATCGAATTGGCGGCGTACGTCTTCCCACGATGTTCGAGGAGATATCGGCGCTTGAACCTCCTCCGAAAAAGCTCGGCCGGCGAGTCCGTAGGCCGCCAAGCCAGATCCTGCTGCTAAAAATCCTCTTCGCGTAAGCCTTTCGCTCATGGCGCATTGTAGCGGCTATTTCAAGCCGGACCAAGTCCTGGCCAATCTTCCCAAAGAAGTGCAGATTCCTGCCACAATACGTAAGAAGAGTCGGACGTGCGATGCAGGTGCTGCCTGGTGGGCGCGGCCCGAAGTGAAACATGAGTGAGCAAGTATTAGACAAGAGCACAGAGTTGCTCGAGCAATTCGCCAATCGAGAGTACGAACACGGCTGGGTATCTGACATTGAAGCCGATACGCTCCCGCCCGGACTGAACGAAGACACCATCCGCGCGATCTCCGCCAAGAAGAACGAGCCGCAGTGGCTGCTGGATTGGCGATTGAAGGCCTTCAAGCACTTCCTCACG
>CAMLEL010000104.1 GCA_946478935.1 uncultured Armatimonadota bacterium | reverse complement strand
GACTTCAAAATCCAAGATCGCTTCGGATATCTCCTTTTCTTGGTAGGCCATCGTCTGCCCTCGCACGTTGTCCACGAAGTTAAAACGCGCCAGCCTGGCCGCCAAATGAAATGGCGCGCGAATCTTTTGGCCGACGGTCAGTGTATTTGGTACAAAAGTGGCGGACTCCGCCTTGCTGTACCAGGCGTAATCCTGATTCCACGCGCTGTTGCGCCAATCCTCGGAGGACTTATCCCTTGGCAGATCTCGAGAGAAAACCCTGAGCACCAGTCCATCGGTTGGGAACTTTGCCTCGGGCCGCCGAATTTCAGCTTTCTGCTTGGCTACATCGGCCGCCGACATCCTGTCGGCCGGTGAAAGCTGATTCCATTTCGAAAGGGCGCGGCGGAGCATGTCGGCCATTGCCTTCGGATCGTTTGAATTAATGCTCGCCAGAAGCGTTCCATTGGGAGCCGTGGCGTACGTGCCCTGCCGCGTGCTTGAGGGCTTTGTCCGCCCAGCATAGTGCCCCTGCTCAAACACTTTCTGGGCCAGCAGGCACTCGGGATCTTTGCCATTCTGCAGGCGTGAGACTTCATCCGCACAAACGACGAATCGGCTCAGTAGCTCTTGAATTTCGGGATTGGACCAGACGGACCGCCTGGCAATGACGCCATTGTTTCACGTACAGGCCATTGGATGGCCGTTCATGGCCCAAAGCAAAATCGGCTTGGCCTTTGCTTGTGCCTCTTCGACCGCTTCCCAGAAAGTCGGCTTCCATTCGCATTCCTCGAACACCAGTTCATTCGCCTTGGGTCGGATGAACTCATACCAATGGGCGAAATTCTGAGAGGTGGGAACGGGTGCCTGAATTGCAAAACTCATTCCAACGGCCAATACTGCGCTTACCAACACTACTATGAATATACGACAACTCTAGTGTGCATTCGAAAGGGCTGCCGCACCAAATGGCTCATTGCTCGCTTGCACGATCGCCGGGAAATGCCGACAGTCCTCGAATCCATTTAGTAGGAGTTGACTCTGAAACTCCTTCAACCCGCCAAGCATCGAAGCGTCCATCCGGTAGGACATGACGTTTTCGAAATAGTCTTTGGCAACTTCCATTGGCCAGTTCGCTTTGTCCATCGCGCGAGCAACCATTGCTTCCCGGTTCTTCCAAATGTAGTAAGGCTCACCATCTTGAGCATTGCCTGCGCAAGCTGCCGCCCGCTGGAGCCACCAAGCGAGATCGGCATCCAACTGCTCGGTGCCAATCCAAGCCGCCCAGACAAATGGTTTGCCCGTCATGGCGGTCCAAGCTTCGCCCAGGTCCATCACATGCAAACCACTGCCGTCGGCCATCATTCCGTTGTCTCCGATAAGCACGCAGGCATCGCAGCGTTCGAGCATGGTTGGCAAATCAGGCGGCATCACCAAGGTTTCGGGTTGGGGAGGCTCGGGAAACTGATTCAGCAAAATGGCGGCAAGTCGGTTACTCGTCATCGAACTGGCGTCCAAAGCCAGAGATCGGATTTCTGAAAGGGCCACTTTCGAGAACAGGCGAACACTCTTGACTGCCCCCCGCGACCCGATGCAGACGCCTTCTGCCATCCGACGGCCCTCAACCCTCAACGCATCGACCGAAGAAACGAGAATCGCCTGGGCTTCTCCGCTGTCCAAAAGGGCGGGTAGCTCGGACGGGACGCGGTACACCACGCGAACGGGCGTCGCCTGACCCATCTCCTCGAACATCTCAACAAGGGGAATGGCGTTAACGTAAGGCACACAACCGACGGTATAGGCCATGAGTTGATTCTACTTGGAATGGAAGCTAAGCCTCAGGTTTACGGGCCACCGTAACCACGCTGCTTCCCCACGGAAGTCCCTTCCAACTCAGAACCATTTGCGCTTCCACCTTCTGAATCCAAATGAGAAATCGATTTAGCCAAGTCGGCACCTTCGGCAGCGATGCCCGCGCCGGACCACGCTTGAGCTTCTCGGCCAGTCGTGTGATGACAACGAGCGGAAACAATAGGAACACCGAATACGAGTTCAGGATGATCTCGAATCCAGCCGCTCGCAGCTTGTGTGCGACCTCCGATTTCCGATACCGGCGGTAGTGATGCAAGGCGACGTCATGCGGTCCCCATAGGCTTTGAAAGGCGGGCACGCTCAGTACCAGAACGCCCCCGGGTCGCAACACTCGAAACGACTCCCTGAATGCCAACTCGTCGTGCTTCAAGTGTTCGTAAACGTCCAGAGAGACAATGGCGTCGAACGTATCTTCGGCGAGCGGCAGCGCTTCTGCGTCTCCCTTCACCAGGTCGCAGAGTTCACGCTCGCGGCAAAACTCCAGTGCTTGACCGCTGAAGTCGAGCCCGACCGGGTTTGCAAGCCGCTTGATTTCCTTGGAGACCACGCCGGTTCCACATCCCAGGTCCAAGACTCGGTAAGGTTGGGTACCGGAAGCATAGGTTGCCAAGAGGTCCAAAGCTAGCCGACGCCGACCGACGAACCACCAATAGTGGTCCTCCAAGTCGTGCATCTTGACGTATTCTTCAGCGTTCAATCCTTAACCAGCCGTGCCCGCTTACCCTTGAGCCGCAACTTGACTAAGTCCCGCAGCATCCGAGGGCCATCTCGCAAAAGGACCACCTTCGAACCCTCTTGATGCGACCAGCGGATTGGGACTTCATCGATGCGATAGCCAAGGTCGCGGCCGATCATCAGAGCCTCAAAATCAAAGGAAAAGCCATCAAGTTTGCAACGACTGAAAACATCCTTAGCGGCCGTTCGGGTGAACATCTTGAAGCCGCATTGGGTGTCGTTGATCCCCTTAATCGCCAATAGCTGCACGGCACGGTTAAAGCATCGACCTAAAAACTCTCGGTACCAGGGCTGGCGCACTTCAAGCTTGCTGTCATGCAGTGGCCGACTTCCAATCGCTATGTCCGCACCATCCTGCATATGCTTGAGGAGCTTCTCTGTTTCCTCTTGCGGCGTCGCTAGGTCGGCATCGCAAAACAGAATCCATTCTCCCGGGGCTTCCAGTATTCCTTTGCGCACGGCATAGCCCTTGCCGCGATTGGGAGAGTAAGCCACCAGCCGGAACTTGGGATGCGTTGCCGCAAACTCCTCGACGATTCGATTGGTTTGATCGGTGCTGCCGTCGCTGACGATTGCGACATCCCACTCGTAGTCTTGAGCGCCGTAATACTCGGCAAGCCGCTCCAACGAAGGGCGGATTCGGACTTCCTCGTTATAAGCCGGTACGACCACAGATAGGTGCGGCACACTCAAGTCGAGGCTGATGATACCGCTTGGTTCCGGTTGGCTGGCGCTTTTGCCAGAATCAGGACCGCCGCCAAGATGCATGTACCGCCCAACATTTGAATGAGCGTCATCCGTTCCCCAAGAAAGGCAACCGACAACGCAGCAGTGGTCAATGGCTCAATCGCCGCAATCGTCGACGTGGACACGGGACCAATGATTCGGAGGCCGGCAAGCAAGGTGACGATCGCGATGAACGTGGGTATGACCGCCAATGCGATCGCCCACGACCAGTCGGCGACTCCATTCGGCAGGGTTCCGCGGTCAAATGCTGCCAAGGCCAAGTAAACGATCGCGGCGAATCCGATAACGATCGTTGACGATGCCAGCGGATCCACACTCTTCAACGCAACCGAACCGACCAATACATAGGCGGAATAGAAAAGCGCCGTCGAAATGCCATACGTGATGCCAATGAGATTGCCCTGCCCGGAAACCCCAACGATCAATGCCGAGCCGGCGATTGCGAGAAAGACGGCTAGCCATTTTGCCGCAAACATCCGTTCGCCGAAGAGGATGACTGCCGCCAAGGTCACGATCCCGGGATAAAGGTACAGCAGGAGCGAAACCATGCTCGCTGGAATGTGCTTGAGCGCCGCGAAGAACGTGAATGACTGTCCAACGTAGAGCCCGCCCATCACCAGCAACCCCACCAATTGCCGGCCTTTGGGCCAAACCGGCCGTTTCACGAGGACCAAGACAATCAAAAGTGCGGCGGCAACTGAAAATCTGACCGCAAGCAGCTGGATCTGGCCAAACCCCGCCTCGTACGACCGGTGCGCGAAGAGGGCAAGGGTCCCGAATGCCAGGGACGATATGATGACGAGGAGAGCCCCCCGGGACATCCTGACATTCTGGAAGCTTCTGATATCCCGGCGAAAGGGGTCCTAGTAGGCGGCTTTCTCTTGCAGCACGAGCATGTTGCTTAACCCGCGACTGGTACCGATGACCATCTTTCCACGGTAATAGAGGCAGGTCGAGCCGCCGCCATCCATGCTCACCGCATTCACCACTCCGCGCGAGACCATCGCCTTTCCGAGTTGGCTGAGGGTGACCGGATTTTTGGTCGCTACGAGCAGAAGCTTGCCATTTTTATCCAAGCCAACAGCCGTCCGGGAAGCTTTGCCCCAAATACGCTTGTCACGGAATTTCTGAGCCTTTGGATTGGGGTTGACCTTACCGTTCGAGACCACGCGCACGGCACCGCGAATTCCACCGCGGAATTCACTCCAATCGAATTCTTTTCGAAACTGCGTATCAAAGATCTTCACGTTCCCAAAGTAGTCGATCCCGATTGCAGAGCCTCGATAGCCCCGGACTTTCAAGTCGCCATCCACCAAAACGTCACCGACTGGATAACCACTCGAAGGAGCAAAGAAGGTGCCCGTAATCCCGACTGTCGCGTTGTTGCGGGTGACCAGTTGCCAGCTGGAAGTCAATCCGCGATGATAGACGGCTCGGGGGTTGACCAAGCCGGAAGAGAGGTCGGCCTTCACCACGTGATACAAAGCCTTGTCGCGGATGAACGAGTCATATGCGATAGGGCGGGCCGCGGGCGTCGCAATGGGCGCAACCGTAGCCGCCAGCACGAAGTTTGCGAAGATGCTCATCTTTTCAGTCCCAATCCCCGATTTTCAGAGGTGCAGCAATGTTGGCCAGCCGCCAACAAACTTGCATTACACCAACTCTGGACCACATTGTCCTACGAATATGTGTTCCTGCGACGATTTCCTTCTTAATCGTCGTCACATTTCAAGCTCTTGACGAGCGGAATCCATGCGACGTTTTTAACAAACTCGTATTTCCATCGTGGTTTTCACGGATTAATCTTCATACGCGACCGAATCAAGGTCTATAACGAGGATAGGAGATTATGAACATTTAGGTCAAGTAAAAATACCGGGGTTCTCTTTCTCATACTGGTCGGCCACATCCTTTGCATCGCGCAAATCCAAGCTGAGCCGCTCTCGCAACGTCTTGATTGCTTCGATCTTGGTGACCTCGCCAGTCGAGGTGATTTCGTCGAGGATCGGCGTCGATTGATCCCCCATTTGCTGCGAACTCATTGACTTGCGGTGCCTGCGTCGCTTCCATCGTTGAAACTTCGTCTCGTCTCGGTTGAAGAAGGTGCCGAAAAAGTCGACCAAGACGCCGATGCCCCAAAACAACAGGACCCACTTGGGCCAGAAGTACGAACTTCCAGAAAACCACCAAATTCCGATCAATCCGGCGTTCACGCCGAGATAACTCCAAAGATCGGCGAGAAACTTCGATCGTCGTTCACCCTCGAACTGTCTCTTCAGCTCAACGTCTTCTTCTTGCTCCCTTGAGGCCTCACGCTTTAGGCGCATCTGCTCTTCCGCACGCTCGACCGTCTCCGCTGAAATGCCAAGTTCAGCGGCGGTCTGGAGGAGCCGCTCGCGGCTCATTCCGCCAGTGCCCGTTTCCCGTGAGGCGATCTTGAGAATCTCCTCGGCATCTTGATCACTGTAATGGTTCTGACTCATCGAGTTCGTGTTCCTATTGTATTGCTTTCACCTTGTATTTGGTTGCAATCTGGAGTTAGACGCAGAGGATGCCGGGAGTCCTGTTCGGTAACATTCGGTCGCGCCTATGCTCACCGTTGCTCTCTTGTTGTCGCTTCAAATTCAGGCCTCGCCGGTCAAGTGGTACGGTCCGGAATCCGTTACGTTTCCGTTCACCTATGCCGGCAATCCGTACGATTTTGAAAAGAACGACTTGCGTGTTCGATTCATCGACGGCAAGGGAAACGTCGAAGAGCGGCTCGCATTCTTCGATGAAACAGAAGGTGGGTGGCGCGCAGTCCTAGTCGCTCAAACTCCTGGCAAGTACCGTGCGACCCTGGTCCGGAATGGCCAGACGGTCGATGCAATCAGCGAGCCCGAATTTGTGGACCTGTCCACGAAGCCAATTCCAAAAGGTTTCATTCGCCTCGATCCATTGAATCGTGGGCGATTCCGTTTCGACGACGGAAGCAGCTACTTGCCGCTTGGATTCAACCTCGGCTGGCAGAGCCCAGGCCTGCCAGACCTGGCCGACATGATTAAGACCATGGGGCAGAACGGCGTCAACTGGACTCGCGTTTGGGCGTGTTCTTGGGACGGGAAGAACCCATGGGTGTCGCGCGATGGGTCGGGTGACGAGGATCGAATGCTGGCGGATGCATTTCCGAGGTGGGATGAAGTTGTTGGGGCGGCCGACGCCTCAAAAGTTCCTCTGCAAATGGTGCTTTTCCACCATGGCCTGTTCAGCACGAGAACAGATTCGAATTGGGCGACTCACCCATGGAACAAGGCAAAGGGCGGTTTCTTGGAAAAACCCGCCGATTTCTTTACTGATCCTGAAGCGAAACGCCGCTCAAAGATGTGGCTGAGGTACGCCGTCGCCCGATGGGGTCACTCTCCGAACGTCATGGCTTGGGAGCTTTTTAACGAGGTCGAGTGGGTAGACGCAAGGTACGAGGACCGATGGTCCGACGTGCTGGCTTGGCACAGCGAAATGGCCGAGTTCCTACGCTCTATCGACCCCTATAAACATCTCGTTACCACGAGCTCGACATTTGAGATGCCCAAGCTCTATGAAGCGATGGACTACTACCAACCGCACGTCTATCCGGCCGATGTTCGAACCGCCATATCCTCTTTTCAAGTTCCTTCGGACAAGCCACTTTTCTTTGGTGAATTCGGCCCCGCCGGACTTGACGGACCGGATCAACGCAGAGCGGTCCGCGACGGCATTTGGGCAGGACTTCTATCGAGCCACGCAGGCGCAGGTTCATTCTGGACCTGGGAGGTAGTTCACCGTCAGAACCTGTATGGTGAGTTTGCGCGCACGGCTGCCATCTTGAATGCATCGAATTTCACTCAACGCCTCGGCGCTCGTCCTGTTTCGGTTGGCATCACCACCGACAACCTGGTCGACATGACATTCCATCCGGGCTTGGGTTGGGCGAAAGCTGAGAGCACGGAGTTTCAAGTGGTGCCCGGCCAGTCTCCAACCGGTCTTGGCGGCCTGCCTTCATACCTGCAGGGCCCAACCAAACGCGAAATGTTCCCGGCCCCGCTAACGTTTAAGTTCAGAGCCACGAGGCCAGGTGTCTTCACACTTCAGCTCTCCCAAATCGCCAAAGCTGGCGCAGAGTTGCAGTTCCAACTCGACGGCAAGCAAGTCGCTCAAAAGGCGTTTCCTGCAACCGCAAAGGATTCAACTGTTGCCGACCGCCTGACCGTGCCCTACGGGCCCGGAAACCACGTCCTTACGATCGAAAATCTAGGTCCGGATTGGGTCGTCATGCGATCGTTCACGTTCACCGACATGGGCTACGAAGCCTCAGTTCAGACTTTGGGTCAACTCGATTGGCTGATGGCTCGCGTGACCGCTTCAACGGACTCGCAGCCTAAATCCATCAAGCTTCGTGCCCTTGGCTTGTCACCTGGCAAATATGAAATGACCGTCTACGACCTGAATTCCGATGCTCGATCGAG
>CAMLEL010000103.1 GCA_946478935.1 uncultured Armatimonadota bacterium | reverse complement strand
TTCGACTTGGCCTGGAAACTCTCGGCCGCCATTGCGGCGACGGCTGTGTTCAGTTGGCGCATTGAAGTGAAGGGATTGAAGAATCCCGGCGTCGCCGGATTCTTCGCAATCGCGGACTGCTACACGATCGCACTCCTGCTCTCATGCACGGATCAACTTGCCAATCTGGGGTTCATCGTTCTTGCGCCGTGCATTTTGGCGACCGTGCGATTTCGCACACCGGCAACTTACATGGCTCCTCTGGCGGCCAGTTCCCTACTGGTGGGGCACTCGATTCTTCATGCTGGTCAACTGCCTTCGAATCTGCTGATGCTACAGGCCATGGCGGTCATGGTCGTTTGCCTGCTTGTTCGAACTCCCGAGCCAATGATTGAGATCAAACCGGCTTCCGAGGCAGTGGATGAAAGCGAGATCATCTTGGATCGAGACGACTATTTGGAGCTTCGCGAAAACTTCCGAAAGCTTCGAGACGCATATCGAGACCTGGAGTACAAGAGTCGGCGCGGCCGATTGATTGCGGCCCTGGAGGAAGCTCGGGTCGGCCAAGGCGCCAAGCTGTTTTCAAGGCTCGCCGAAAAGGTTCAAGAAGTCTGTGGCGCGGAGTTCGTGACCCTGTACGCGGTGGCAAAGTTTGCGGATCAGTTCGTTGTAAAGGGTGCAAGCGCGGGCGCGCCGCAGGATCTGTCGGAGTTTTCGATACCGGTTGCGTTGGACCTTGCGCCGGGTCAGATTCGCCACCGTGTCGAGCAGGCCGTTGCCTCGATCCGTACGGAAGCGGGCGCTTCCCGCACAGCCAATGTTCTGCTGATTGAAAGCGGCCGTGTTGTGGGCTTGGTTTCGATGGGCCATGGGGAATCTGGAAGGTTGGCTGAAGCGCGAGAAAAGTGCGAAGAGCTCGCCCCCTACCTTGCCGGACTTCTGGAGGAAGAACTGCGCTTGGAGTCTGAACAGCGTCGGATGAGGGAAGCCGAACTGCTGTACGAGGTGGCCTCAATCAGCATGGGAGCGACGACGGCGGCCTCGATCGCCGCGAGGGTGGCCCGCGACTTGAAAGACAGCGTCAACGCCGACCACGTTGGAATCTACTTGCTAGAGGGAGGGCACACGATTGCGCTTGCATGCCAAGGGTCCTCTGTCCGACTTCATGAGTCCCTAACGATCGGAGCCAGAATCGGAGTTGAGGGTTGGCTGGAATCTGGGGCGCCGGACATTATCGCTTGCGATGCCCGCAATTCGGATGAAATTGATCCGACAGAAGCCACGAAGAAGCGAGTTGGGAGCTATGTTCTAATTCCCCTACGCGATGCCGACGACACGATCGGCTTCATTGCCTGCTCGACCCATCGGCGCGGTGGCTTGGATCGTCCCCACGCAGTGACCCTACGCTTGGCGGCAATCGAAGTTGCACGGGCGATTACGCGATTAGAGAAGGGCGTTTCGAGCGGCGCCGGAGTGATGACTCCGGCAGAGTTTGCAAATGCAGTTTCCCAAAACACGGGCAGCTTTGTTTATCTGGAGCCGTTGCGGAAGGATGGGCTTGCGGAGAGCTTTGGGCGATCAGCCGTCGAGGCCGCTTTACGGAGACTTGCGGCCAAACTCGTTAAGACATTACCGGCGTCAGGCTGCCTCTGCCGAAGAGACGAAGGCGACTACGTGGCATTTCTGCCCGGCGCGACACTGGAAGATGCATCCCGATGGGCCAACGAGGCAGCGTCCGTTGCGGCTCTGGTCCCGGTTGAATCTCTCGACCGCACGATCGGCAGTCCCTTGGCGATTCGCTCTAAAGTCGCAGAAATGAATAGGCAAGAACACGAGGTTTTTGACCCTATCTCTGCGTAGAGGCCGCGTTACCGGTACTTTTGCGCGTGTCGCAAGCAGCAAACACGCGATACAGTTGAACTGCGAACCAAAACGCGCACTAAGGCAGCAAAAAGCATGCCAAAGAGGTTCAGTAATGGGGAGAAACGCGCATCGTTCGGGAGCGAAGCTCTCGAGGATTGAAAATGTGGGCCGTCAGAGCGGCGGTCGGAAAACAAAAATGCAGGCCGAAACGGATTTGGGAACTGGGCAAGGTGCAAGCGCCGTTGCACGCGCACGTCAAGTTCTGCGGAAGGATCCGGAACATGTTCCCGCCTTGGAAACACTTGCGAAGGCGCAGTGGCAGTCAGCTGATTTGGACGACCTGTTGGCGACCTTGCGGAAACTTATCGCCCTGAATCCTTACGAGCCAGGCTATCACTCATTGCTGGCAGCCGCTTATCATAGCAAGGGGTTGTGTGGCGAGGCCGTCAAGGCTTACTTGCGTGCGGTTGAGCTTGGGTTGCCGGAATCGTCGGAGATGGATGCTCTCATTCAGGAGCTTCGAGCGTGGCAAGGCTCATTGGTGATGGAATTGATCCAATCGGACCGGATATTTCGGGCAGCCTATGAGCAGGATCCGGTCAAAGCTTGTGCTGAACGCGGATTCGACTTTGCGGTCGTGAGTGAAACGACGGAAGAAATCATTCAAGAACGGGCGACGCGCGCCGGCTTATTCGCCAGACCCTCTTGACCTCATTACGCGCCAGAGAGGGCGCGGTACCAGCCGATCACTTTTTGAACGTAACGCTGAGTCTCTTTGTATGGTGGAACACCACGGTGGCGGCGAACTGCACCGCTGCCAGCGTTGTAGGCAGCCAGGGTTAAGATCAGGCTTTGAAATTTATCACCCGTGGACTTGGCGTACTTGTCCAGGTGGCCTCTCACGATGCGCACGCATCCGTAGAGGTTTTCCATGGAGTCGTAGGGGTTGCCGATTCCCATTCCGGCAGCCGTGCCGGGCATCAATTGACCGAGACCCATTGCTCCGGCGTGACTGGTGGCAGCAGGATTGAATCCGCTTTCGACCAACACCATCGCCATGATTAGTCGAGCGTCGACGCCGTACTTCAAGCTGAAGCCAATGATGCCTTCGGCGATTCGATAGGCTTCCGCGTCACTCAGCTTCTTATTTCGGCTCTTGATGAAGCCCGCATAGATCGGCGTCACTTCGTGGGCGGGAAGGCTCCAGTTTCGAGCCTTGGCAGATCCCGCCTTTCCGATCGGGCCGCTGAGAGCTGGATTTCGGGATGTAGCCGAGCTGGTGGTGCCACGGGAAGCTTTGCTGCCTTCCAGTCGCCGGCGAGCGGCAGCTTTTTCTGCTTCGAGTGTTTCGATTGCACGGATCTTTCCTTCGGGAGCGGCGGCGATCAAATTGCACTTCAGTTGGGCATTCTCGTGAGCTCGAGAGGCTTTTACGATCAACCTGGCGGGAACTTCGTTGCCTTGGAGCCAGTCCGGGATCCCGCTGGCATCAACGATTTCGGTGCCGCCGTCGGTTCGCTCCAGCATGAGTGCCGCGCGATCATCAATTCGGAAGACGCCCTTAACCTTGCCTTGAACTTCGACCACGCGCGATCCGACCAACGTTTCGAGCGCAGGCACGCCAACCGCCTGACTGATCTTGTACTGCTTGCGAATCGCCAAGTATTGATCCAAGCTTTGGCCGTGAGCCAGAAAAGCCAGGGAAGCAAGGATAGGGATGAAAAGCGTTCTCATCTTATTGCCAATATTCCATGGTCGGTAATTGCCCCTCGATTGACAGACGGGTTGGCAACGATAAAGTTCTGGCGGAGAGATCGGGATTCGAACCCGAGAAGAGGTATAACCCCTTACCCACTTAGCAGGCGGGCGCTTTCGTCCACTCAGCCATCTCTCCGCGCCTGTTTTCAATTATAGCATTTTGCAGTTACGCCGGACGAATGGGATAAAGTTCGACGCATGGCGAAAGTCGGGATTATCGGTGGCGGCTTGATGGGTAAGGAAGTGGCCGCAGCGCTGTCGCGGTGGTGCGCCCTGGAGAATGTTGGCCCTCAGCCTGAGCTGGTGGCGGTTGCAGATTCCAACTCCGATGCCTTGGC
Organism: uncultured Armatimonadota bacterium; assembly: GCA_946478935.1. The sequence goes on along the minus strand of CAMLEL010000103.1, from coordinate 3,925 downwards.
CTGGTTTGACCGAATTCGCTCAGTGAACCTGAAGACTCCGGACTATCGGGAACTGCTCGCCAAGCCAGAGATCGACCTGGTCTATGTGGCTGTGCCGCATGATCTGCACGAGCGGGTCTATAGCGACGTGCTCAACGCGGGCAAGGATCTGTTCGCAGAAAAGTCGTTCGGTATGGACTTGCACCAAGCCATGAACGTGGCACTTATTGCCCGCACGACGGGACGATTCGTGCGCTGCTCCAGCGAGTTTCCCTTCTATCCGGGGGCCAAGCGAGTCGTCGATGCGATTCGGGAAGGTGATCTGGGTCGCATTATCGAAGTGCGGGCGGGTTTTTGGCACTCAAGTGACCTTGATCCAAACAAGCCAATCAACTGGAAAAGACAGCGGTCCAGGTGTGGAGAAGCGGGAGTCATGAACGACCTGGGCCTCCACGTCTGGCACATTCCGTTAAGGCTGGGTTGGAAACCCCTGCGCGTTCACGGACAGCTCAGCAACATATTCGAGCACAGAATGGATGCGACCGGTCGCTGGGTGGCCTGCGACACGGATGATAATGCCGTGTGGAATGTCGATGCCTTGATCGATGGTCATGCGACGCCCTTGCGACTAGAAGTCAAGCGGGTTATGCCGGGCGAGATGAATACGTGGTTTATCGAGGTTTATGGCACGCAGGGCGCGGTGAAGTTCAGTACCAAGGAGCCTAAAACCCTGTGGACATTTCGGCGGGAAAAGGAGCAAATTTGGGAGCGGGTGGACCTGGGTCACCAGCCTCAGTTTCCCGTGGTGACAGGGGCGATTTTCGAGTTTGGATTTCCGGATGCGTTTCTGCAAATGTGGGCGGCATTTATTGCCGAACGAAACGGCTCATTGGGAAACCGATTCGGCTGCGCAACGGTCGACGAATGCCTTCGGGCCCACCAGATGAATGAAGCAGCGCTGGAATCTTGGCGCATGAAGTCTGTGGTGTCACTGGATTTGTGATGTCGATGAAGCGATCCGAAATCAACCGGCTCATCGAAAATGCAACTGAGTGTTGGGAAGCTCACGGATGGTCCTTGCCGCCGAACCCGCGTTGGGATGTGACTGATTTTGGCCTTGGAGATTGGACGCGATTTGGGTTGGTGTTGGTGAATTTGGCGGAGGAACCTGAGTATTGCGAGAAGCTCATGTACTTGAGGGCGGGCATGGTTACGCCGATGCACTACCACCGCAAGAAGAAGGAAGATATCATCTGCCGGTGGGGGCAACTCTCAGTCTTAATCGGAGGTTCACACCTTGTTGAGATCAAGCGCAACGGCGTCCCCGAGACCGTCGTTCCACCGGCCGAACTACGGTTGAATGCGGGAGAGCGAGTGACCTTGCATCCCGGAACCTGGCACGAGTTTTGGTCCGATGCGGAGTGCATCGTCGGAGAGGTATCGACAGCAAATGACGACTTTCATGACAACTTCTTCGAGAACCAGGCGGTTGGAAGATTCAGCGCGATCGAAGAAGACGAGCCATCGATTGCCCACTTGGTGAGTGAGTTATGATCGTCGGCGCGGGAAATTGGATTGTCGATCGTGTGAAGGTGATCGACGTATTCCCGGAGCAGGACGCTCTCGCAAACATTCTCCGGGAGAGTCGCAGCAACGGCGGGTCCGCATACAACGTGTTGAAGGCGCTCTCGAAAATCGGCTACGTTGGCGGACTCGCAGGTGTTGGTTCGGTGGGAGATGATGAGGACGGCATCAGCGTTTTGGAGGATTGCAACGGCCTTGGCATCGATACCGCGCACCTCAGGCGGTGCACCGAGTTGGCGACCTCGTATACCGACGTGATGATGGTTGAGGACTCGCGGCGTAGAACCTTCTTCCATTATCGGGGAGCGAACGCCGAGTTCGAATTCGACGGTTTGGGCTTTGGTCGTTCCCACGTGCATCTCGGTTATCTCTTGCTTCTGGATCGATTGGATTCCGTTGACCCAGAGTTCGGCACTTTGGCGGCTCGTGCGCTGAGCGCGGTTAGAGCGGGTGGGGGAACCACCTCGATCGACGTGGTCAGTGAGGATTCAAGCCGATTTCCGAAGATTGTGCGACCGGCCCTTGGTCATGCAGACGTCGCGTTTTTAAATGAGTTTGAGCTGGCGAGGACGGTCGAGTCGCCGATTTCTTCCGCCGCTGATCTGGTGGCAGCGGGCAAGTCCTTATCGGCCGATTGTGCCGGATGGCTTGTCGTTCACACTCCGGATGCTGGCTTCGCGTTTCGGGGCGGGCAGGAGGTTGCCCGCCAAGGAGCGGTTCAGATTCCAGCTTCGCAAATTCGAGGCACAGTAGGGGCGGGTGATGGCTTTGCGGCGGGTTATCTGGCTGGATTCACGGATGGATTTGAGCCTTCAGAGTGCTTACGATTCGCTGCGTGCGTGGCAGCCTCCAGTTTGTTGGAGCCGGACGCCTCCTCGGGCATTCTGCCTTGGGCAGCCTGCCTGGAACTGGGCGAACGGTACGGATATCGGGATTAGTCGCCGAGGAACCCGATATCTGTGGGCAGCCAGATCTCTTCACCTGACCTCATTCGGATTTGGATCCCATCGCCTTCGGCAACGATGTCCTCTACATGCTCGGCATCTGGACCCACTTGGGCAACACCCATGATGGATGATATTGAAATCGAACTCGACGGATCAAAATCGAGGTGCGTTTTTACGCCTTGGCGGCTCAGTTCATTCTCAGCGCAGGACTCGGCGAGGCCAAGATGGAAGTAGGCGGTGACGTCTTCAATCCCGAGCACTCTGCGATGACGTCCGTTCCAAGGGGCATAGTGTCGGCCGCCGTTCGAGTGCCAGAGAATGGTATGGCGCAGAATTCGCGGGTTGCGGAGGCAATACCACAGATACCCTTCTTGTGGAAACACAACGGCATTCCACGCGAATCGCTGACGGTCGTCTCCTATAAGCATGACCAAGTCCTCGAAACCATCTCGGTCGGGGTATCGGGAAAGGTCAGCGATGGACCCGTTGGCCATCGGCACGAGTTCCAACCTTTGGAACTGCTCGCCGGGTTTCAGCGACGAATATCCCCCTGCTGCTGGTGATTCGAATTCGCCCGGGAAGACCTGGCCAAACTGGAAGGGACTGGTGGAGACCAAGCCGGGCGAATTGAAGGCGAGCATGGCATGATTGCCGAAGCACATGGGACCCGAAAGGCCGCTCACCTGGTTGCAGACGTAGACGGCCTGTTGGCCGGGGCGCAGCATGACCTCCCGTCGCACTTTGCCAACTCGGATTCGTAAATCCAGTTCCCAAATGCCGTCGCCGGTTTGCGCCCATTCTTCATTGGCAGTTTCGCCATGAAGCGGATGTTGCTCGTCTCCATAAGCTCGCTCGTTACTACCGAACGGCATGCAGAAGAAGTCGCCCCGCAAACTTTGGATAACCGGTGGCCCATCGACGCCATCGGAGTGCCAAGGGGCGACATGAAACGGCTGAATCGTTCGGCCTGACAGACTGAAGTGGACCGGTCCCAGTTGAGCGCCCACCTCGGTCACCCATGCTTCAACGCAGTCTGAGGTCAGTTTCCAGGAGGGCTGGCCGAGCACAGTTTCCATCGCATGGGCCACAGGCATAGCATATCCCTTTATTCCATAGTCGAGATTCGATTTAGTGAACACCAGTAAACTTGGCGCATGAAGGACGTCCAGGACTTGCTATGGCTGAGCCATCAGTTGGGCGATCCTGAGAATGGCTTGGCGATCTTGGCGGAAGGGAATGCGTCCTGCCGAGTGGGCGATCGTTTTTGGGTCAAGGCAAGTGGGCATTCATTGCAGGGTCTGGACGAAAGCGGGTTGGTCCAAATCGATCTATTGCGGGCTGTTTCGTATCTCGGAGGACCTGACTTAAGCGACGGCGAAACTCGCAACGCATTGGAGGTCCTTGCCGCAGGTCGT
>CAMLEL010000102.1 GCA_946478935.1 uncultured Armatimonadota bacterium | reverse complement strand
GTGCCCTTTGGAACGATCGGCGGTGAAATCTTTTCCGGATCGGCCGCATTCGCCGTGTACCGATGTCCCACGACCATCGGAAAGACAAACTCAAATTCCCCTTTCTCGAACTTGAGCACCTGCACATAGCTGATGGTGATCTTCACCTTGGCGCCCGGCATAATGTTTGCCACGGATTGCGTGAAAATGTTCGGGCGCTCCTGATCGAGCAGGGCAGCGCTCTGGCCGGCATTGCGCGCGGCTTCATAGATGAGCCTTGCTTCCTCTCGTCGCTTGATTTCCGCCTCGATTAGCCGAGAGCCGATCTGCATCTGCATACGATCGACGGCGGCATTTTCTGGGAGTGGGAAAGTGTAGACGGCCTCGATCGGCTCTTTCGTGGGGTTATGAAACGTTTGGGTGACGTTCACCCTGGCCCCAAAGCCCGCCACATCGGCGATCACTGACGTTCCCTCCAGCGGACAGAGCGATCCGGGCTTACCGTCCTTTTGCAAGATCGTCAACTGACCCGGAGCCGGCTCTCGACTCGCTTGGGCCGGAGCGGGACGCGGATTGGCCAATACGGCGATGGCGATAAGGGTGGCGGTAATCATTCCAGCAGTTCCAACGGTTCGTACCTGCATGATCTGATGAGTGGCAGGGTATGTCGGTTTCGTTCAATTGTTGTGAAATGTCTTTGATCTCGCGTTATCGTGATGCACAGGTGCAGGTGATTGATGACATTGGGCGACCGAGTGGGTAAATTCGAATTCGTGGCAAAATCCCTGCTCCTCATCACTGCTTGCGGCGGCGCCGCCGTCTCCTGGATGTGCATGCCCGCAGCAAGCGAAACCCCGGCTCCGACCCAAGGTGGCAGCACCCAGCGCAGAAACGTGACTCGGCTTTATGAAGACTATTGCGCCAAGTGCCATGGGCTGAGTGGAGAAGGTGGCGGTGGAGGTACCAAGACGGTCCTAACGCAGGACAAGTACCACATGAAGTGGGACAAACCGTTTTATGACGCGATCAAGAATGGTGTTCCAGACATGGGGATGGATCCCTATGGCGAGACCCTCTCCGAGCCAGAAATGTGGGGTCTGGTGGTGCACCTGCGCGAACTCCAGTACAAGCACTTGCGCGCCACCAATTCGAACCGCAAGACGCTTGGGGGTCCCTTCAAGTCCAAGCATCACGACTACAAGATCGAAGATGTCGTGACCAGCGGCCTGGATACTCCTTGGTCGCTTGATTGGCTTCCGGACGGTCGCATGTTGGTCAACAACCGATCGGGCGAAATGTCGATCGTCCAAAACGGTCGAGTAACAGGCACGGTGGAGGGCATTCCCAACTCTGTGGAGCAGGGCCAAGGCGGTCTGATGGAAGTCGCCGTCCATCCGAATTACCGATCGAACGGCTGGATTTACTTGACCTACACGGAACCGGCCGCAGCCGGTTCGGGCGGTATGACCAAGGTAGCTCGTGGCAAGCTGCAGGGCAATAAGTGGAGCAGCCAAGAGACTATTTGGGAGTCCAAACAGCAATACTACAATCGGGCCGGGGTCCACTTCGGCAGCAAAATCGCCTTCGACGGCAAAGGATTCATCTATTTCAGCGTCGGAGAGCGGGGCTCCAATATGGGAGCCCAATCCCTTTCCACGCCTTATGGAAAGGTCATGCGCCTTCACGAAGACGGCAAAGTTCCCAGCGACAATCCGTACGTCTCAACGGCGGATGCGGAGAAAGCCACTTGGTCCTATGGACATAGAAACCAGCAGGGACTCGCATTTGACTCCGAGGGCAACCTGTGGGACACCGAGCATGGTCCTCGAGGCGGAGACGAGCTTAACCTTATCCTGAAAGGTGCAAACTACGGCTGGCCGCTGGCAGTTTGGAGCATCAACTACAACGACTCGCCCTTCAGGTCTCCATGGATGACAGATGGCAAGACCATTGTTCAACCCGTATTCCGGTGGTTGCCGTCGACCGGCGCAAGCGGGCTCGACCTCATGACCGGAAAAGCATTTCCAAAATGGCAGGGAGATCTTTTCGCGGGCGGCTTGGCTGGCAACAACCTGGACCGTTTCCGAGTGTCAAAGGGCAAGTTGGTGGAGCATGAAGAAATTCTTTGGGGCATGGGCAGAATCCGAGACATTCGAACCGGACCTGATGGTTACCTCTACGTCGCGCTCAACGGACCGGACAAGGTTATCCGCCTGATTCCAGCAAACTAGGTGCCAGATGGATGCTGCAACCGTCGCTGAAACGCTGCGCCAAATCATCGAAGGCGAAGACTTCAGCGCGCCAGCGCAGATGCTCCGCATCAGCGCTAAGCGGGCCTGCTTAAAGCTGGATGTAGCGCCATACTCGATCGCGACAAACGTGTGGCATTGCGACTATTGGAATCGCATCTGGCTCTCCAAAATCGAGGGCGGGGACTTCTCGCCCAAGAACATTTGGGCCGAGGATTGGCATTCGCCGGATGAAGCAAACTGGCCTGAAACTCGCCAGCGCTTTCTATCAAATCTAAACCGAGCTCGCCAACTCGCTAGCGATAAACCGTTTAAGCACCGCATGAAATCGGACCAAGAAGCGATCCGCAGGTTGCATCAAATCGCCGCGCATACCGCCTACCATGTTGGCCAAATCGCCCTGTTGAAACGGTTGGTGGCGCGCACGACCTTGAACCCTTAGGGATTCTTTGGGTCGGTTTGAATCCGCTTTTCAAACCTTTCGACCAGCCCTCTCACATGCCGTAGTATCATAGAGCCGATGAGAAACTCTCTCGTGGCAACGGTCGCCGGAGGAGTTCTTGCTTGCATTGCACTGGCTTGTGCGCAAGGGGCCCAGCGTCCCAGCATGGTCGGTGCGAAAGTCGGAGATGCCTCGGTCGAGATCAATCATCCGGCAAGCGACGGCAAGACTCATACGGTGAAGAGCCTCACGGAGAAGGGACCCGTTTACCTTCTCTTCGTCAAAGAGCAATGCTCTGCGAATCCCTATGCCACCCCATTCTTCCAAAAGCTGTATGAAGCATACAGCGACAAAGTCCAATTCTACGGCGTGATCAACGCTTCAAAGGATGGACATGCGAGCTGGAAGAAGGAGTACAAGGGCGCTTGGACGACCTTATTGGACCCGGAGAAGAAAATCATTTCTGGCTTTGGCGTCCGTCGCTCCACCCCGGTCATCAAGATCGGTAAGGACGGAAAGGTCGAGAAGATCTTCCTTGGCTGGGGCCAAGCTTCGCTGAAAGAATTGGCAGCGGACATGGCCAAAGAGGCAAAGATCGCAGAGAAGCCTGTTGACCTATCTGGCGCACCCACGGGGTCGCGCTATGGTTGACCCTTCTAAACCCTTTACCCGTGCGGTAAAGATTCAAACCTGAGCCCGACTCGTGAGAATCGGGCTTTTTCTTTTGGTCAGTCTCCATTCTCCAGCCAGGCCAATTCCTGAATGCTCAACTCGATCTCGAGCGCATGCAGCGTATCCTCTGCCTGCTCGGGGGTTCGCAAGCCGGCCAACGCAAAGGTTGGGAAGGGTTGGTTGAGAACCCACGCCATCGCGATCTGCGGCGCGCTTACCCCCCGATCGCGTGCCATCTTGTCGACTCGCTCTCTTCTGGCTCGGCTCAGTTCATTGTCATAGGCCCGCACTACATCCGCTTCATCGGACCCCGCAAAATATCCTCTGGCCATCGAAGACCACGCAAAAAGCGGAAACTGCGTGTCCTCGTGCCAACGCCTACCCTCCGCTCCAATGGTCAAGCATCCGGCCCACAGCGGCTCAGAGTTGTGCGCCAGGGTCAAGTTGGGGTTATTTAGCGAGAAGCCCTGCACGCCAGCCGAGGAGGCGTAGTCGTTCGCTTCTTGAATTCGCTCATGACGCCAGTTGGAGCCTCCGAATGCGCCGATAAGTCCCTGGGCTTTGAAGTCATTCAGCCAGTCGACGATGTGAGAGACCGGGACCGTTTCGTCGTCCCGGTGCAGGACAAACAGGTCGGTGTAATCGACGCCAAGTCGCTCATGGTTGTCTCGAATATCGTTGCCCATGTCTTCGCGGGACACCCTCGGACTCCCGTAGGGGTGACAGCCCTTGTCCAAGAACACCACATCCCGAGCAACGCCGCGATCCGCAACCCATTTGCCGAAGACGCGGCTGTTGTCGCCGTAGCAGTGAGCGCTATCGAAACAGTTGCCTCCAAGCTCCCAAAAACGATCGAGTGCGGCAAATGACAGATGCTCAGGTTGACCCAACAGGAAGTCCGTCCCGCAGACGATCCGCGAGATATCTCGGTCCAAATGAGGAATGCGGCCGAACTTCACGCCTCCAACTCTCCTTCGAAAATCAATCCCGCGCTTTCCCGAAGCATGTCAAGCGCCCGCATTTGATGGATCGTATCTTGGACGGTCTGGAAGGGAACTTCACCCTGCTCCCAAAACTCCGCGACCGTATCCGCTTCGATACTGTAGAGTTCGTCGTTGGTCACCCCAAGGTCGAACGTCTCCGAGTCTGAGGCCGTCCGGTGCAAGGTCATTTTCGTACCTGCATAGGTCTTCCATGGACTTTCGATGCGGATCCAACCCTCTTCCCCATAGATCCGTGCATCGTTGTTCATCGAAAGGTGGATCCCACACCCGAACGCCGCAGTAACGCCGTTTTCAAATCGCAGCGATCCGTTGCCCCACTCGTCGTAGCCTTTGCTACCAATATAGGCCGAGTAGGAGGCCTGTTCCGGCTCACACCCGGCCACCAATCGCGAAAGCGAAACGCAGTACGTGCCAACATCCATCAGTCCGCCGCCGCCGCCCACATTGGTGGCCCGGAAGTTGTCCCAGTCGTGGCCCGCATGAAATGAGAATTCTGAATTGATGGATCGAACCTGTCCAATCGCTCCATCAGCCAATAGTTCCGCCAGCTTCCGAGTTTGCGGCGCGCATCGAAACATAAACGCTTCCATGAAAAAAACGCCGGTAGACCGCACTTCCCTCAGAGCCAGCTTCGCCTCGTGAGTATTGAGCGTGAATGGCTTCTCGCACAAAATCCCTTTGCCCGCCATGGCGGCCTCCTTGGTCCAAAGCCCATGCATGGCGTGAGGTGTGGCAATGTAAACGACGTCTACGTCGGGATCGTCCAGAACTGCCTGATAGTTTTCATAAGGCTTTCCCCCATGCTGATTCGTAAACTCTTCCGCACGCTCGATTGTGCGAGACCCTACTGCCTGAATCACACCAGTTCGACTAACCTTCAAGCCTCGGGCAAACTGGTGGGCGATCGATCCGGTCGCCAAAATGCCCCAACGTAATTGCTCTGCCATTTCAGGCGTGAGATTACACAAAATATACGGTCGTGGACATCCCCTCCGAAGCTCAATCCGATATCGCCGCTCTGAATATGGGGCAGATGCTGTCTGAATCCAAGTTGGAGGGTGGGCTCGCCAGCTACACGAGTCGGCTTAACCTGGAGCACGGCTCGGCCATCCTGAAACGGCTTCCCGAGACCCCACCGCGACTTTACGAATTGGAAGCCCGCGGGCTCGACGCCTTGCGAGTCGCTGGCGGGCCAGTCATTCCGCAAGTCTATGCATTCGGACCCAAACACTTGTTGCTTGAGGATTTGGGCGATGGTCGACCAAACAGCTCGGTCATGGCGGAGTTTGGCCGTCGGGTCGCAACCCTCCACAGCGTCACAAACGATCGTTTTGGCTTTCACGAGGACAGCTATCTCGGCTATCTCCCCGTGGAAAACACTTGGTCTGATGACGGTCACGAATTCTTCGCACGAACACGAATGCTTCGATTTCTATCTGAACCCAAATCGGAGAAGTGGCTCGATGCCGAAGATCGGCGACGCGTCGAAAGCATTGCTCGGCGGCTGCCCAACCTGATTCCTCACCAACCTCCAAGCCTCCTTCATGGCGATCTCTGGACGAGCAATATGCTTGTCACAAAGCAGAGCGAACCGGCTTTGATTGACCCGTCGGTTTACTTCGGCTGGCCGGAAGCCGACCTGTCGATGACCTTCCAGTATTCGCCAATGGAGCCCGACTTCTTCGCCGGATACTTTGAGATCAATAGGTTGGATCCAGGCTGGGAGGATCGATTCGAAATCTTGAATCTAAGAGAGCTCCTGAGCATGGTTGCCCATTGCGGCAACGACTACGGAACGGTTCCCAAGTTGCGGGCGGTCCTCGCTCAATTCTCCTAAGGCGAGTCGTTGGGCTCGCTTCGCTTGCGCTTGGCTTCCAACAAGCTTGTCGCCGTTGACCCTGAGCGAGTGGCAACGGGAGTCCGTTTCGGGGGTTGTGCTGCTGGAGCCGACGTCGGAACAGGAGTGACGACTGGGGTCTCGTCAGGGTTGGTCGCGCGAACGCGCTGCTTAGCTTCCTGAAGGCGACCCACCACTTCCGTTTGCGCGCTGGAGGGAGCCTTCTGTGATCTCATCCCCGCAATCGCTTTGGCGATGATCTCTACCAATGGCAGCGCCAATCGTCGAATACCGATATCGAATGGTAAAAGAAGCGCCGCCATGAAGACGAGCACCGGCCAGAGTTCGGTAATGGAGACTCCGGGGTTTGGAATCGGCCGCAATGCTTGGGCTGGGTCCTTCAACTCCATCCCTTTCGCGGTCTTGGCGATCTGGCTGAGAAGCGGCCGATTGGGCCGAAAGCTTCGATACTCCGGCGGATAGGGTACCGAGAACCCACTCGCACTCACCCGCGAACCTCCTTTGGGGTCTGTCTCGGCGACCGTTACCACATAGGAGCCAAGCTCACTGGCATCAAACGACCCTTCGTAGACTCCTGGCGCTTGCTGGCTGAGTTCGACTTCACGAGATTGGCCATTTGGCGCCGCGACCCTCACTGTGGCCCGCTCGGACGACAGCGGGTTCCCCAGGCGGTCATAGCCTTTCATTTCGATGACACCCCGCCCGCCTTCCTGGCGAACCGCAACCTGGTAGTCGTTTTGCGTCGCCCGCCGAGAGATCGACCGGGCCGCTTGCGACCAAAAGGCCTCGAATCCTTCCCAGCCAACCCATGCTCTTGCCCAGCGTGCCTGTGCGTCGGAAGTGAAGGCAAGACTGGTCCCCAGACCGTATTGCCAGCTTGCCAGCAAAGGATCGTCCTTGTGAGTGCGCATTCCCACCCGTGCAAGCGGCTTCCCGTCGGTAAGACAGTACGCCAAGAGCGGTGGAAGCGAATCGATGCCGCGCAGGACTTCTTCGCCACCCATCACCTTGGGAAAGAACTTGCCTTCCTCGATTGCAGATCGGGACATGATCGCCGCGTCCTGAGTGAAGATGGCTGGCAGCTGACGGGCTTTCGTAGCTAGATAGAACCTTCCACCGCCGACGGCGGCAAGCTGCTTAAGCATCGGTACGTCTTTCCCATTACCGATTGCAACAACCGTCGTGGTGATGTGGCTTACCCGCATAGCGGCCACCCGGGGGATCGCGTCACGCCAGTCCGTAGAGTCATTGCCATCGGCAAGCAAAATGAAGTGCCGCACTTTGCTGGGCTCTCGCATCAAGACGGGTTCGGCTGAGGCAACAGAAGGACCGATGAAAATGCCCCCTCCGGTGATTTCGATCTTGCGAATCTGATTGATAACCGCCATCTTGTCGGTCAAAGGCTGCATTGGGGCCACAAACTCGATTCCATCCGTGCTGCCCGCAACTCCAATTCGGTCGTTCGGCGCCAACAGCTTCACCGTCTCCTCTGCAGCCTTGGCCGCCATTCGAAGTTTCTGCACGCCGTCTTCGATCATGCTCATCGAACCGGAACAGTCGATCACGATCAAAACCGAAGTGCTTGGGAACGTTTTGCGTTGCCGAATATTCAGGTCTACGGGAAGGACTTCGGCTATTGGGGTGCCGTAATACCCTCCAG
>CAMLEL010000101.1 GCA_946478935.1 uncultured Armatimonadota bacterium | reverse complement strand
GCCGCAAATGTAGGCCGTGAGCACCGGCGCCTCGCCCAAACTGCCATCCCAGGTCTGCTGCAGCGGACCGTCACACAGCATCGATCCTCCCCAACCGATGTCCTTCCACCAAGGCTTGTCAAAAACCAGGGAGATCTTGACGGCGCGGCTCATCCGACAAGCTTCGACGGCACACCGCTTTTGAACCGTGAGCGCTGGCTCAAAGATCACCCGCTCCAGCGCTGGCGGCGGAAGGGTGATCACAACGCGGTCCACTCGCTCACGACTTCGCTCGAAGTGCAGCCACACGCCATCAAGCTCCTGCGAAACCTTTTGAAGAACGGCGCCGAACACGGGCTCAGCGTTCAAGCGCTTGATCATGCGTTCGCAGAGTCCGCGGAATCCGCCGGGAACCCGGTACGCGCTCATCATGTCGCCGTCTCGCTCCAGGTAGTGCATGTAGCCAACCAGCCAACCCAGAAGGCCGATCCGATCGGGGTCATCCCCCTCGTCGCTGCGGATTTTGGCGCTCACCCACCATAACCCTTCATCACTTTGGGTGTGCTCCCTCAGGAAGTCACCCAGGGAGCGCTGATCGAGCTCGGCATGATCCTCATTTTCCCAAGGCGGTGAATTCAGGTTGCGGCACATTTCACGAGCGGCTGCCTCAACCCTGAGGTCGTCTTCCAGCGCTTCGTTCCAAATCTCGTCCTCGGTGGTGATTGAGCCGCGGAATCGCACCTGGCCGGGCCAAGTTGGACGCCCTTCAGGCTCCAGCCCGAATTCGCTGAGCAATCCAATCACCCGGTGATGATCGGCATCGATCCATTCGCCTCCGGCTTCATATAGGATGCCTTTCCCTTCGTCGATTGTGTGGAGCCGCCCACCGGGGCGTCCTCTGGCCTCGAATAGCTTGACATCGTATCCACGCCGCTCCAGCAGCATCGCTGTCCTGAGTCCCGCCAGGCCAAGTCCGACCACGCCGATGGTCATCGATCACCGTCCGGCAGAGCGTGGGATCGTGCCGCAAAGTCTGCGACCAAACAGGCGAGGGCCAAAACGACAGGAAACGCGGCAATCTCGGCGCTCAATCCAGATCGATAGATCAAGATGCCAATCGCCAGAAAGGCGAATGCGCAACCCAGATAAAGCGTGCGAGCGCCTTTGGCCAACGCACGGTACAGGTTGACGATCGACATCAATACGCACAGCCCGAGCGCAAAGAGGAGAAACAGACTGAACTCGGCCGGCGTCATACCGATCCCTCGTCAGGAGAAACTGTCCACCGAGCGAGCTGTGTCTCTTCAGAAGGAAACGCCGTTACGATCCCGACGCGCCGCTCTCTGGCCAGGCTCATCAATGCCTCATCGGGCCGGTCGAGGAGCAAAACCTCGAAGGCATCGTGAAACTGCCAGAGCGCCAGGGTCGCCATTGGGGGCCCTTCACTGGACAAGCCTATATGACCGACATGACCTTCCTGGCGTGCGCTTTCGAGAGCCCGCAATGCGCCTGATATCTGAAACTCCTCAAGCGCCGAACGCACGGTCAAAAAATAGAAGTCGATGGCTTCCCGACCCAGCGCGGAAAGAGTTTGGATCATGTGGGCCTCGAGCAGGTCACTCGCCGTCTTCTCGTCGGGAGCCTGCGCGATCTCAATGCCTCCACGAGTCATCAGCTTGACTTCCTTACCCCGTAGGAGGTTTCCCCACAAAGCTGGGCTCACCGAGATGTCGAGTACGGTTTCCTTTGCAAGGGCATCTGCGAGCACTCCGTTTGAGTGGTGATTCGATTCGTCCAAGGTCAGACGAAGCCACGTCTGTGGAAAGACTTTATTCGTTCTTCCAAGCGTCGCCGGCACTCCCTCAGGGTACCCGCGAACACGAGTCTGGCCGGATTTCGAGTGTCGCAACGTTTTTATTCGACGACGGGCAGGCGACGCGCAAACTCAGCAACCGACTCCCGCGCAGGTCTCATGCTGCGTATCCCGGCATCGGCCAGCTTTGCCGTCGAAAGCACGCTGTAGGGCGGTCTGACTGCCGGTGTCGGCCACTGATCGGTCGAAATCGACTCAATTCTCACATCGCCGGGCAAGTCGTGAGCGGACTTGAACTCGGAAATCGCCAAAACTGCCAGTTCGTGCCAGCTCATGATATCGGGTCCGCAAGCGTGATAAGTTCCTGGGAACAGGTCTGATTCAATTGCATGAAGGATTGTCTGGGACAAATCTACCGAAGAGGTTGGGCAGCCAAATTGATCTCCCACGACGCGAAGAGCCCGTCCCGCCTGCCAGGCGCGGATGATCGTTTTCGGAAAGCACTTGCCGTGAATACCGTATAGCCAAGATGTTCTCAGTATCAATGCATTTGGCATGGCGTTCTGGATCGCTTCTTCGCCGGCCAATTTCGTCCGCGCATAGACGCCGACCGGATTCGGAGGGTCGGTCTCGACATAGGGTGCTCGGCTCTTCCCATCAAACACAAAATCGGTCGAAACATGGAGAAGTTTTGTGCCGGTCATGGCGCAAGCCCGGGCGAGGTAGCCTGGACCGAGTGCGTTCACCTCGGCTGCCAATTGTTCATGAGACTCTGCCAGGTCGACCGCAGTGTATGCAGCACAGTTCACGCACCAATCAAATGGCGGCCCCTGCGTGATATTTGCCACGGACTGCGGGTCAGAGATATCAACTTCTGCCCTCGATGGTGCAGATACATCGTGACCCGTCGACTGGAGCTGCGCCACCAAGTCGTGACCCAGCATGCCCGCGCCGCCGGTCACCAGGATCCTCATTGACTATCTTTGATCGTGGCGATGACCGCGTCGGTGAACTCTTTCGTCGTCGCCTTGCCGCCAAGATCACCGGTCAGGGTCTTGCCTTCCCCAAATACCTTGAGGACCGCGCGACCGATTTTGGTCGCCCGATCATTCTCTCCAATGTGTCGCAGCATCATCAGTGCGCTGAAAAGGAGCGCCGTGGGATTGGCCAAGCCTTTGCCAGCAATGTCGGGGGCCGAGCCATGCACGGCCTCGAAGACTGCCCCATGCTCGCCAATGTTCGCTCCCGGAGCTAATCCAAGCCCGCCAACGAGCCCCGCGCACAGGTCGCTGACAATATCGCCGTAGAGGTTTTCTGTGACGAGGACGTCGAATTGCTCTGGTTTGGTAACCAGTTGCATGCAGCAGTTGTCGACGATAATGTCGTCGGCAGTGATATCCGGGTACTTCGCAGCCGATTTATAAAACTCTTCCAAAAAGAGCCCATCGGCAAGCTTCATGATGTTGGCTTTGTGAATTGCGGTGACGCGCTTGCGTCCCTGCTTAACGGCCATATCGAATGCGAAGTCGCATAGTCGCTTGCAGCCGGGCCGGGTGATCACTTTGATGGCTTGCGCCATGTCGGGATGCGGCATGAATTCAATGCCTGCGTATAAATCCTCGGTATTTTCGCGCACGATGATCACATCGATGCGGGTGTTGGCAAAGTGGCCCTTGAGGCCCGGGAGCGTCTTGGCGGGGCGGACATTGGCATAAAGATCCAATGCCTTTCGCAATGCAACGTTGGCGCTCACGTGACCGCCCCCGATTGGCGTCGTCGTAGGTCCCTTCAGAGCCAAGCCGATCTCACGAATGGCTTCGATAGTCTCAACGGGCATCGCTGGCTTGCCCTTTTCCACGGCGCCGATGCCCGCTTCTAGCTGTACCCAGTCCGCTTCGAATCCGGTGGACTCCAAAATTCGAAGGACGGCGGCCGTGATTTCTGGCCCAATCCCATCTCCGGGAATCAGCGCGATGCGACGTTTGCTCATCTGAGTAATCTTGGCGCGTCAGGGTGAATGATTGATAGTCTTGGGAATGAAACTAAGCCATCCGTCGTACGTCGTATCATAAAACAAATGAATCATCGTCGAAAGCTTTTTCCTTTGTTGGCTATGGCAGCCTGCTTTGGCTTGGCGCTGACCTCTTCCATCAGTCAGGATTTGGGTCGTGGCAAGCGTGGAGGAGGTTCATCTGGTGGTTCTGGCGGTGGGCAGCGACAGGACCCGCCGCGGCGTGAACCTCCGGGCCAGCGCGAATCCCCTCCATCAAGGCAGGCCCCGCCTCGTAGAGAGCCTCCTGGACGGCAAGAATCACCTCCCCCGAGGCAAGACCCTCCACGTCGAGAGCCGCCGGGCCGCCGAGAGTCTCCTCCTCAGCGAGAAACCCCACCTCCCGGACGCCAAGATCCGCCGCGACGCGAGCCA
Organism: uncultured Armatimonadota bacterium; assembly: GCA_946478935.1. The sequence goes on along the minus strand of CAMLEL010000101.1, from coordinate 3,652 downwards.
CCCCAGCGTGAAACTCCGCCTCCCGGAAGGCAGGGCCCACCGAGTCGGCAGGAACCACCGAGACAAGATCCTCCCAGAAATGGCGATCCACTCGGGCGCGGAGCGCCGAATCGTGACCGTGACCAAAATCGCGGAGGTATTCCCAATCGTGGTGGAAACGAGGATCGTGGCGGCATTCCCAATCGTGGCGGAAGTCAAGACCAAGGCGGGATTCCAAACCGCGGTGGTTCGGGCCGTCGAGACAACGGAACGATTATTTTCAATCCTCGTGAGGAACAAGGATCACGCGACAACCTTCTCCAGCGGAAGAGCGGGTCGAGGAGTGGCACGGTTCGATACGGCTCCAATACCAATACTCGTCGCGAAGGTCGCAATGGCGGCCCGATCAATATCGACCGAGTTTCGGTCGATATTCGAAGAGGATCACTGGCGAACCAGGTAAGACGATCGGACGAAATTCGTATCGGTAATACTCGAATTCGGTTTGGGTATACGCACTACGATTCTCGCTGGTGCGACGATTACTTCTACTACCCACACTACGTGTTCGATCCTTATCGAAGTGACTTCGCATTCTCGCCGTTCTACTACTATGCCCATCTTCCACCGTACTTCAATGCGGCAAGATGCTATTTCCCGGGCAATTACGTTTGGGCTCCTTTCTATGGCGTTCGATACCAGTGGAATCAACCCAGTCGAAGTTACTGGAACCGAGACTACAATGACCTCGACTACGTGGTCGAAGATATCCGAAACGCCTTCATGGACGGGGATCGGCGAGCGATCGGTAGATTGGTACCTCGTTATGGCCAAGTCGGAATCATCATGGATGGGCGATATTCCTATTCGTTAAGACCCGATGACTTCTACGATACGTTGCTCGACGCGGCTGAAAACACCAGCACGCGCGATTATCGAATCGTGGACGTCCAGTATCGCCGAGATGCAGCTTCGGTCTTCGCGGTGCACGACTTCGACGATCCTTGGGGACGTCGGACAACCGTCCATCACTATTTCAAGCTTGAAGTAGAAGGGCGGAATTGGGTGATCCGGGAATTCGGAACGAACCAGAATCGCTGGTAATTCCTGAACCATCCAGCGGGCCAAGTGCAAACTTGGTCCGCTTTTTCATTTTTTGGGTTTCCACCATGGAATTGCATGCCTTACAATAGGGGCATGAAATGCGCTCTGGTTTGCGATGATGATCCCCACATCGCCCGATTGGTCCAAGTCAACCTCGAGCATTACGGATACTCTGTGGTGACCGCGTTCGATGGTCAGCAAGCAAAGGACCGGCTCGCGGAGCGTGAGTTCGACGTTGCAGTTTTGGATCTCGTGATGCCAAGAGCCGACGGGGTCGAGGTAATCGAGTATCTCCGCAAGGACCTTGGGAGCCAGATGCCCGTAATCCTTCTGACTTTGGAAGCAGGGCCAGCCTTGGAAGCGCAAGTCGAGCCTTATCAACCGGTCAAGGTCGTAATGCAAAACGGCAAGTACGATTGGTCCGAAATGTTGGACGAGGCTCCGGTGGATTCACCCGCCACGACTGAAAACTAAGCCGGGGACCTATTCGTCGCCGATCCAGCCGGTTTCGTACTCGGGAGCTTTGCCGGTCATCGCATCCAAGTCAGACAGGCTGACGAGCACTTCCCTGGGGCGCGGCCCATCCCGGGGTCCGACGACTCCACGTTCTTCCATTGTGTCGAGCAAGCGTGAAGCACGCTGGAAACCGATTGAGAATCTTCGCTGCAACATGGATGTCGACGCTTGACCGCGCTCCACCACGAAGGTGATCGCCTCTTCCCACAGCGGATCCATGTCGCTGTTGCCAAAGTCTCCCGATTCCTTTTTAGAGTCATGAACTCCCTCGGCCACGGGATCTATCGTGAAGACGGGCTTCTCCTGTTCACGCCAGAAGGTGCAGATCGCTTCGATTTCTCGTTCGCTAACATAGCAGCCTTGCACGCGGACCGGCTTGCTGGCGTCGATCGGCATGAAAAGCATGTCCCCTTTGCCGATCAAGTCCTCGGCGCCCTTTTGATCGAGAATGGTTCTTGAATCGATCTGAGATGAAACGGCGAAGGCGATTCGAGAAGGAATGTTGGCCTTGATCGTGCCGGTAATGACGTCTACGGAGGGGCGTTGAGTGGCGATGACGAGATGAATTCCAACCGCCCTGGCGAGCTGCGCTAGCCTCACGATCGATGTCTCAACTTCGGCGGCGGCTTGGATCATCAGGTCAGCAAGCTCATCGATGACAACAACGATGTACGGCAGTTTGTCTTGGAAGCTGGCTTGCTCGTTCCAACCCTGAATGTTTCGAACGCCCTGCTCGCTGAGGAGGTCATAGCGGCGGTCCATTTCACGCCAGACGGCACGAAGGACTCCGGGAGCCTCCTTGACGTCTTTGATCACCGGACACATGAGGTGGGGGATGCGATCGAACAGTGTGAGTTCGACCCGCTTCGGGTCGATCATCACAAGTCGCACATCTTTTGGCGTGTTGCGCATCAGCAAGGATGTGATGAGCGTTGCGAGTCCGATGGATTTTCCTGAGTTGGTCGCACCACAGATCAAGAGGTGTGGCATCTTGGTGAGGTCCGCATACTTGTTGGTGCCGCTCACATCTTGGCCAAGTGCGACGGTCAACTTGGAGGGGTTGTCCTTAAACTCCTTTGACTCGGCGAGTTCGCGCAAGAACACCGGAGTGGCCGCTGAGTTCGGCACTTCGACTCCGATCGCGGATTTTCCGGGGATCGGAGCTTCAACTCGAACGTGCGAAGCTGCCAGATCCAAGGCGATATTGTCAGCAAGGGCCGAGATGCGCGCCACTCGTATTCCGGGGCCCAGCTGGATTTCGTATCTGGTTACGGTCGGACCGGTGGCAACTTCCACGACATTCGCTTCGATTCCGAATTGTTCGAGAGTTCCTTCAAGCGTCTCGATGTTCCTCTGCATTTCCTGTTGGCTGCGTTTGGGCTTATTTGCGTTTTCCGTCAACAGGGTCAGAGGCGGTAACTGATATCCTTCCTTAGGAGTCGCTGATTGCGTATCAAGCACGGCTGCTTCTTTTTGAGCTTCGGCTTGGCCGGCATTCCTGAAGACTGGCATCTTGCGGACACGCTCGGCGACTGGATCCGACGACGAATCCTCTGTGGCAGCTTTGCGCTTGGATCGGTCGTTCTCCGCTTCCATTTGGACAAGAGCACGCTTCGCGATCGTCCTCTCACGGGTGGTCGCCCCCCGGGTCAAGGTCTTGTTTTTCAAATCGACGGCTCTATCTCGACCCGACTCGAGCATGACCCGAATGGGGGTATTGACACTCAGAATCAGGCCAACCATTCCCAGTGCGCCTAAACCGACGAGCTTTGCGCCGCCAAGCAGTGAGGAAAAGACCCAACCCATGATGGCCCCAAGGTATCCGCCGGAAGTCGAGATGGCCCCGGGGTCAAAGAAGTCGCCGCTTGGTCCCGGCTGGGCCATGACTCCAACAATGGTCAGGAATATTAGAATCAAGCCCCACGTCAGGCTGGTCACACCAACGGCTTTCTTCCCTGAAATGTATCCCGCTCCGAGAATGATCAAGAATACGGGCATCGCCCAGGATGCTTTTCCAAAGAGTGTTTTGAAGAACCCACTCAGGGCAGCGCCC
>CAMLEL010000100.1 GCA_946478935.1 uncultured Armatimonadota bacterium | reverse complement strand
GACCCCTCAAATGGTCTCTTGCGGCTGCGAAGTATCCCCGCGATTCCCAAATGGCGGAATTGGCCACGATCCACTGGTCGCCCTGCTGAAGGAAAGTAGGCCGTCCGTCCGGCGTTTGCCAATCGACGCCTGACGGAAGCGCCAATAGTCGATTGGTCTGGAACTCGTCGCTGGTCTTCGGCCACAAGAGCCATGTGGGATGAGAATAGAGCTTTTCTTCCGGGATCGCACCCGCTTCACCATGCGCAATGAGGATCAGCATATCGGCAGGAAGACATAGAGCCCCACTAAGCAGGAGCAGGATGATCAGCGCGAGGCGCAAAGAGCCCTCTCGGCCGCCGTGATGACCTCATCGGCGGTCACGGTTCGCGTATCCCCGTTCTTCGCTTGGATGACCTGGTGTGGTTCGCGAAACCAACCCCATTTCTTAGCCGAAGTCCGCCCGAAAACGGTGACCGTGGGCGTGCCTACCGCCGCTGCAAGATGCATGACGCCGGTATCGCCGCCCAACATCCCCTTCAAACTTCCCAAGACGCCCAACGTCTCGCGCAGCGTGGAATTCCCCACGATGTCGACTCCCTCAAGTCTCAGCTCAGCCAAGTGTTGCCGCTCTTCGGCCCCACCAAGGAAGGCCAAGCGGTGGCCACGAGACTGCAGCCACTTGCCCACCTCGTGCCAAACCTCGGCCGGAATTCGCTTGTATTCATGCCGCGCTCCCGCTTGAATGCCTATCGTGGCGCCCGAACCGATCTCACGACCTTTGTGGGACTCAGCTTCCGACAATTCGAGACAGGGCTCAACAAATCTCGGCTCAACCTGGATCGCCCGCAGCAAGTCCAGGTAGGACTCGGCCTCATTTCGATCGTCGTCATAGCTCACCTGATCCGTGAGTAGGCTTCCCCGACCCTCCGTGGAATGGCCCACGCGACGAGGAACCCCCGCCATCCGGCACATAAGTGCGCTCCGAAAGCTGCGGTTCACGACAAAGGCTGCGTCGTAGTGGCCCTGCCGAACTCGGCGGGCCGCCCGAAACAGAACCAGCGGATTCTTCAAACTTCCGTAGTTCTCGAACCTCAATCGGAGGTCTCGGTACCTCAACAGTTGTTCACAAATGCTGGAGCCCAGAACGTCCGTGGCCCCAAACTCGGCCCCTACCGACCGTACCAGGGGTGTGGACATGACCGTATCCCCAAGATAGCTTTTGAGAACGATCAGGGATCGTTCAAAGCGCACGAGCCATAGCCTCCCGCACTTCATCGATAGAAATCTCCGATACCTCTCTGCCTTCGCCAGGAGTAAGAACATCCAGGTTTGCAAACGGAGGTGCCCAAAGCCGATGGATCCCGTGCCGGAAGAGCCCAACGGTTTGTGTTCCGGCTGCCGCCCCAAGGTGCAGGATGCCGTTGTCGATCGTCAGCACAACTTTTGCTCGCTCTATTGCTCCAACGACTTGAGGTAGCGACATGGCGCCACGCAAGTCCATCACCCCAATCTGGACCAGTCTTTCCTCAAGTTCCGCACCTCTCCAATGACGCCCCTGTTCACTGGGCTTTGCCCCCAAGAGTCCCACTGAATGCTTCTGACGGATCAGGTCAGTAGTCACCGCTTCCCACTTCTCGATCGGCCACAGTTTCTCCGGCAGACTCGCGGCCGTGGCGATCAATACATCGGGAATGTCCCTGCCCGGGTCCCTGCTCGGGGCTCTGTAGGTTGGCACAGGACCTTCCAAGTAGCAAAGCCGGCAGAATATTTCCCCGATGAATCCAGTGTCAAGGATTGCGTATCGCTCCGCCGTATCTTCGGCAAGCCACTCTTTGTCGGCAGCCAATCTTCCAACTTCGTCATCGGCGTACGGAAGCTCGCCCCGACCATTCATGTTCATTGCTGGGCCCACCACGTAGCTGTTTTCGGTGGCCAGTACCGGAACAAAGGCTCTGGCAATCGTCTGCTGTTCGAGGTTGACGATCAAGTCGAATGGCGATCGGTTTACCGCACTTTGAACCGAGTCTCGGAAAGGCGTTCCATGTAACAGAAAGGAATCATCGAACAAGTCGGATTCGTCCTGCAGCTCCTGGGTCCGGGTGCCGCCATAGTAAGCCAGGTAGCAAGGTTCCCACTTGAATCGCAGCATTTGCAGCAGCGGAGTTGCCGCAACGAAATTTCCCAACGCGTCATTTGCAATCACGGCGATGCGAGGATCGTCCGGCAATTCCTCGCCGCGATAGCGTTTCATGCTCTGAATTTTAGCCCGGAGCGCTCACTTCGAACATATTGCGGGCCGTTTCCCAAAGTCGGACACGCGCCAACTTGGCTGGCAATTTTCCGTCCAACCTTCGAAAGATTTCCTGAACCACGATTTCGCTGGTGGTGACCTTGCCCGCAAACTCGGGAATGTCCTCGTTCATATTCTTGTGATCGTATCGATCCACAACTTCACGGTTCACGATCTCATCGATCTCCGCAAGGTCGGCAATCATTCCGGTTCGCTCTTGCGGCTCACCCTGAATCGTCACCTCAAGCACAAAGTTGTGCCCATGTCCGGCCGGGTTGTTGCACTTTCCAAACAGATCCAGGTTTGATTGCTCATCTAGGAATGGGCTGTCCAGTCGATGGGAAGCCGCAAATTCGTACGTTCGGGTCAGCGTCATGGTTGAATTCAGTTCTCCGTAGAATCCAGGCATTTCTTCCAACTTAAGACTCACCAGCTTGCAGTTGTCAGGCAAGACTCCATCTCGGTTCAATATCTCCCAGATATAGGCCATCAAGTTCTCAAGGCTCGGGGCACGATCCTGAAACTCCTCGATCTCATCGTTGATGCTCCGCTGATCGAATTGACTGACCACATGCTGTCGGAGCAAGTCGTCGATCCGTTTGATGTTCACAACCATGCCGGTGCTGGGCTCAATGGGCCCTTCCACCGTCACTTCCAACACATAGTTGTGGCCGTGATTGAAGCGACTTGCCCAAGGGCCAAACAACTCACGGTTCTCACCGTCGGAGAGCGAATCCATCCAGTAGCGATGTCCACTGCTGAACGTAACGCGCCGAGTCATTCGGACCATCGAACTCATGTCTATCTTTCATACGGCCGACCCAAGGCTTTAGGACTCGGCGCCCCCGATCCTACCAGGACCAACACAACCAGAGCCAGGACGTAGGGGAGGGCCAGCCACAACTGGGAAGGAATCTCGACTCCAAACACTTTCTTACCCTGCAAGCTGTACTGCAAGGACTGGGCATAGCCCAAAAGCACGGCGGCAAGCGCCGCCAAATGCGGTTGCCACCGACCAAATGTCACCAGGGCAATGGCCAAAAATCCGCGGCCGGCCGTCATGCCTTCCGCAAAGCTTCCTGCTACTCCTAGGGTTAGGTGACATCCCGCCAAACCTGCCAAAGCCCCGCCGATCATGAGGGCGCCGATTCGCAACCGGGTCACCGAAAAGCCGGAAGCCTCCACCGCCTGCGGGTACTCGCCGCTCGCCCGAATCGCCAATCCCCAGCGCGTTTTTGCCAGGAGCCACCAAGCAAGAACCGTCACAATCAGCGCCAGGGGCACAAACAGATCGACTCCGGCCAACTTCGGAACTGTGGGCAACGTGCCGAGTGTCGGCGATTGACCGAACATCCGTCGGAATGCCAGTCCGGTTGAACCCAGCGCAAACAGGTTGACAGCGGTTCCAACCACCACTTGATCCGATTCCAGCCTAATGACGAAAAATGCTGAAATCGACGCCAATACGAGCCCAGCGGCAGTCGCCGCGCCCGTCGCCGCCAGTACCGACCCTGACTTGATCCCAACCGCGAATCCGACGAACGCCCCGACGAGCATCATCCCCTCGAGCCCGATGTTCAGCACACCGCTTCGCTGACCGATCGTTTCCCCGACCGCCGCCAAGATCAAGGGCACGCTCAGAATCAGCAGAAAAGTAAGGTCCAAACTCATGCCCGCGCCCTCTCGATTGCCCGGAACCGGGCAAGGCCAACCAAGATGAACACGGCCGTGGCTTGAACGATGTAAATGAGCACGGTGCCGTCGGCCGTAAACCCGGCCAAGTTTTTGGAGCCACCGAGGATGGCCGCAAAGTACAAAGCGCTAACCGCTACTAATAAAGGGTTTAAACCGGCCAAAAGCGCAACCGGTATAGCCAAAAAGCCCCAGTTTTGATCGAATCCCTGCCCCAATTGCTGCGTCAGACCAAGGTATTCGACGCCGCCCGCCAAGCCGCATAACCCGCCCGATAGCGACATGGCGCGCAGTCGCGCCCGGTTGGCATCGATTCCATTGGCCCTCGCCGCCCTCGGGTTTTCTCCCGCGACTCGAAGTTCGAATCCGGACTTGGCGTACTTCAGATACACAAACACGAGCGCAACGGCGACGATCGCAACGAAAACCCCAAAGTGCAGGTCATAGCTGGGATTGAACTTTGGCAACGCGGAAGCGTTCGGCAACCTATCCGTTTGGGGCAGCTTGCCAGACCGTTCCCGCATCGGCCCCGACACCAAGAACTCCATTACTTGAATGGCGACGAAGTTCATGAGGATGGTGGAAATCACCACTTCCACGCTGCGCTTAACGAACAGCCAACCGGCAATCCAACCCCATAACCCGCCGGAAACAAAGGAAACCGCCAAGATCAATGGGCCGAACAAGTACCACGCGAGATTTGCATCCAAAAGCGGAATCGCCACTGCGGCGCCCGCCACACCGCCCACCACGAACTGACCTTCCCCGCCGATGTTGTACATGCCACCTCGCCATGCCAGCGCCATGCCCAGTCCGGCAAGCGTAAGCGGTATCCACTTGACCAGGGTTCGGGTGATGCCAAGTTCGCTGCCAAAAGCACCGATCGCCAAGAGCCGACCAGATTCCACCGGATTGGGCGTAAGCACGGCGAGCGTGAGCATTAGGAGAAATGCAAGCGAGAATATCGTTAGGAAGCCGAATACAATCGTCCGCTTATTCATTGCCCACCGAACAGGCTTGCGGCATCGGTCGCTTCCTGCAAAGTTCCACGGGAAAGAAATTGAGTTCGGTCGGCAAGCAAAGCAAGTTCATCGAGATCGGTGCTGATTAAGAGAACGGCGCTTCCGTTCGATCTTGCTTCGAGTATCTGGCGCTGAACAAACTCCGTCGCCCGAATATCCAGCCCACGCGTAGGGTTAACCGCCACCAGCAGGTCCGGCGCTTCGTCCAAGGCTCGACTGACTACCACCTTTTGCTGGTTGCCCCCACTCAGATTCCCAACCTGGGTTGAGGGTCCCTCTGCCCGAATGTCGAATCTTCCGATCAGGTCGGTTGCCCACGCCTTCGCCTTGCCAATCTCGATTAGTGGTCCGCGAGAGAAGCGCGGCTGACGATAACCACCCAGGAGCACATTGTCCAAGATGTCCATCGACAGAACCAACCCATCCGCTTGGCGATCTTGTGGAATGTAGGCCACGGAGTTTGGCCGCTCGATCTTGCCCCTATCAGCGTCTCGAATACCTGCAGCGACTTCCGCCAATTCGACTTGGCCATTTCCATCGACTCCTCCGATGCCCAGGATTTCACCTTGGCGAAGGTTTAGGTTTATGCCCCTCAGGGCATCTTCGCCACGCTCGCCTTTGGCCCAAACCTGATCGAAGACGAGGATGTTTTCACCGGCTTTCAAATCAGGCTTTTGAAGGGTCGGCGGCAGGTCCCCAACCATCCATTCCGCCAATTGATCGGAAGTCGTACCCGCCATCTCGGCGGATGCAACGACACGGCCCCGGCGCAAGACGGTGACTCGATCGCACAGTTCGCTCAGACGGCGAGAACTTCCCATCGACCTTCGGTACGGGCACGGAGGATTACTTTGGCGGGCTTATAAGCGCCACCTCGCAAGATTTTCGCGCCTGCTCGTGCGACCGCCTCAGCCGTTTGCAGAAGTTGACGCTCGCTCTCCACCGTGCAGGGCCCGGCCATCATCACGACCTCGTCACCTCCGATTTTCACCCCTCCGACATCGACAACGGTCTTGGGCCGGAGCTCTTTGGCAACGAACTTGTAGGGCTTCGAGATGAACACGACGTCGTCGACACCATCAAGGCTCCTGAGTTGGTCCGCAGCTTCCAACTTGTCGTATTCGGGAACTCCGATTGCGCAGACAATGGACTTCTCCACGCCAAAAATCGGATTGGTCTTGTAACCCATCTGGATCAGGCGGTCCGAAACAGCCTCAACTTGGACACGATCCGCGCCGCTGCGCATCACAATGATCATGCCGACACAGCTTCCTTCATTACCGATTCAATCGCTTCCACAAAAATCTCAATCTCCTCTTCGGTGCCAACACTTACCCGCAGGCAATTTGGTGCACCGAACACATCGCCAGGCCGGACGATGACGCCACGTTCCAGCAGAGCCTGGAAAACTGGACGGGCTGGTCTGCCGAGGTCTGCAAAGACAAAGTTCGCAAAGCTCGGGGATGGTTTTGCGCCCAGTTGCTCAAAGACGCCGGCGAGGCGTTGAAGCCCTCGCCGGTTGTTCTCCACCGTCCGTGCAACATGCTCCTCATCCTCCAGGGCGGCAATGCCGGCAACTTGGGCGAGGGAGTTGACGTTGAAGGGTTCTCGTGCCCGATGGATTGCGTCGGCAATCTTGATCGGAGCGAATCCATAGCCCAGGCGAATTCCTGCGAGCCCGTAGGACTTGGAAAACGTGCGCAAGCCCACCACATTCGCTCCTTGACGAATGTAGTCAGCTGAGTCGGGATAATCTGGCTGATCCTTGGCAAACTCGAAGTAGGCTTCATCAAGCACCAGCGTCACGTGCCGGGGCAGATTCGCCACCAATTGGTCCAACTCGGACTTCGTGACAATGGTGCCCGTTGGATTATTCGGATTCGCCACAAACATCAGCTTCGTTCTCTCCGTGACCGCACCGAGCATCGCATCCAGGTCATGACGGTAGGCGGCGTCCAAGGGGATCCGAATCAAGGTGGATCCAGCGAGGTGGGCGGCGGCGTCATATCGCACAAACGATGGATTTCCGACGATCATTTCGTCATCGGGCCCCGCCAAGAAGATCAGTCCGAGCAAATGGATCAGTTCGTCGCTTCCATTTCCGACGATCACTTGCTCATAGGCAATATTGAAATGATTGGCAGCCGCCGCCCGGAAGTCATGCGCAGCGCCATCCGGATAGATGTGTGCTTCGTCGGCCATCTCCTTCAGGGCGGCAACCGCCTTGGGGCTGGGACCAAGGGGATTTTCATTGCTTGCAAGCTTCACAACCCGGCTGAGGCCAAGTTCGCGCTTCACCTCGGCGATCGGCTTGCCGGGCGAATAAGCCTCCATTTCAAGGACATTCGGGCGGATTTGCGGGTCCATTCTCATCATTTTGACAGACGGCGAACCGGGTCTACGGGCCCGCGAATTGAACGGCTTCGGCGAATGAGGATGTCGAGTGCTGAAGCATTGTGAGGTCCTCGAATGTGCCCAAATAACCGTGGCTTTTTTCGTCGATTTCAATTCGGATGGCATGGATGTGGACGGGTAGCACGTAGCCGTTTGGGCGGATGAATCGGTAGGACATCTCAAATGAGAGTCCGCTCTCGATTGCATGACTCCACTGCTTGGTGACCTCGGGCAGATCGTCAGGATGGATAATCGACTGCCAGCCTTCATCCAGGAGGCTTTCAAGTTCGACGCCGCACAACTCGACTCCACGTCGGTTCACGTATAGGCAGCGACCGGATTCGTCGGTCAAGTAAATGCCTCGGGATGATGAATCGCAGACTGCGCGAAACCTCTGCTCGCTGGCCTTGAGATTCCGAGATGCCAGAACGGTTTCGGTGACGTCCCGCACGAAACCGTGGGAAGCCACAACCTTATCATCTTGAAATGA
>CAMLEL010000099.1 GCA_946478935.1 uncultured Armatimonadota bacterium | reverse complement strand
TTAGATCGGTAGGCGGTCTCTACGTAAGGCACATACGTACCATCTGGCCAACGGACGATCGCCGTGCGCTTTTGTCCGGAATAGACCGGGAGATTGTCTTGGTACACATAGAGGTCGAGCGAAGTGCGCCACTTGTTGCCCATGTAGGGCGCGGCCACTCCCCGACTGTTGTGGTACAGGGTGAATCCAACGGACAGCGAACCTACGCAATCCCATCCGGTAATAGGAACTTCGGTCAGCCGATTTCCGGTGTTGGTGTTGACAATTGCTGGTGCACCATTTGAACCGCCGCCCGGCGCTGTACCTTCCCAAGAATAGCCGGCGCCGCTCGCTCCACTTCCCGTCGTCGTCCCTGTTGTGCTTCCGGTGGTTGTGCCGGTGGTCGATCCTGTTGTGGACCCTGTTGTGCTTCCGGTGGTCGATCCTGTTGTGGACCCTGCTGTGCTTCCGGTGGTCGTGCCGGTGGTCGATCCTGTTGTGCTTCCGGTGGTCGTGCCGGTGGTCGATCCTGTAGTTGCGCCCGTTGTGGTACTGGTGGTTGAACCGGTTGTTGTCGGGACGACGCCAACCGGGGCAAATGCACCGGCAGGAGCGTCGTTTGGCACTTCTTCCATGCTGGGTTCGGGATGCTCACCCATGTTTTCGTACGGATCGTCGGTCGAAGCGCCTGGGAATGAGTTTCCAGTGCCTTCCTGGGCTTCCATGTTGCCGAGCAGCGGGAGTAACTCTGTATCCCAGAGGCCATTTCTGGTGGACTCATCCCGACTTGGGTTGGAGCCGAATTCAACCGGGCCAGGGGAGTCGTCGAAGTCAGGCAGGTCTGATGAAAAGATCCATGCCAATGCACGATGGAATGTCGGGGTAACTCCAACCATAGCGGCGCCGCTCGAACTCAGGAACAATGTGAACGAGAGAAATACGGCGAATACGCGAAGCGCGTACTTCTCAGGGCAAGTTACGAAACTTACAATTAACTTCATGGAAATACCGGCGATCAATAGCAGTTTCACTACTTTGACAGAAACAATTTGTTCCGTCAACCCATTCAAGAAAGTAATTGAAAATTTCTTGGGTACCGAGACTTACATAACCGCTTCAGCTCTGCCGCCAAGATTCCAGCGCACGCTTGACGCGCTTTCCATCCAATAGATTCAGCAGCAAGTAGTTGCGCTCACGCGGCTCGATGTTCAACCGAACACGGGCTTCTTTCACCTCGCCTTCCACACTGATCCAGCGTCCCAGTCCCACCCAGGTGTGAACGTTCGGGCGGAACCGGATACTCCTCACTTGCGCTCGAGGAAGGCTCAGGCGGTGGACTTCCCCCACAAATTCAAGCTCCTGCTCGCGCAAGAAGAGAAAGCCCAGATCTTCATGGGCATCCAGGACGCTGAAGAAGCGGGGTCTGGCGAAGCCGACGAAGAAGTGCGGATCGGAAAAATCGATTCCTTTGGCGGTCAATTCGCGTTTCAATTCACGGCGCATGAATGCATTGCCGAACAGCCCGAACAAGTTGAGCCCGATCCAGCCGGCGACTACTCCGGCAACGACGTACCAGAGTCCGGCCCCGAAGATGGCCCAATGACGGTGCATCCACAGGATGCCGAGGGTCGCGGGCGGCAAAAAGAAAAGGGCCGGAAGCAAGTTCCCCATCCATTTGCGGCGGCTCGTCCAAACCTTGCTCGACACCTGAGGCATGATACACTCAAAGAGCTTTGGCTAAGGGTCGACTCCAATTCTTGAAAACCGTTCCCGGACCCAGGAACGACGCCGCGATCCTAGCCGAGTTCTGCGCCCGCGGAGATGGCTTGGTGGCGGCGTTGGACAATCGGCACCTGGCCGCACTTCGGTTTGGCGTGCCCAGTGAGGCGGAAGTGGAGCTGCTAGAGTTCGGTCGAATGGCTGCCCGATTTGCCCGCTTGGCGGGAGCCGAGCCCAAGCCAATGGCGGGAACTGGCCACGTGTTGGGAGCCGTTCGAGAGGCCTGTCTCCTGGCCGAGCCCGACTCACCCTTTTACGGCTCCCGGCGATTTGCGGGGCTGCATCGCAGGCTGGCGGATACCATCAAGGAACTTGCCGACTGGGGATTCGACCCAGAGTCGCTTGCCAACCTGGCGAGGGAATGTCCGGAGTTTTTGGCGACCAAGCTCAGGTCTCTGTCCCAGCTTTGGACCCCGGTCGAGGATCGCCTTTCGGAGTTAGGGTTTGAGCTTCCCAACAGCCCAATCGAGCGGAGGTTGCAGGTCACGGAGGCGACCGACGTGTCCTTTCCGCGGTGCATTCTGTTTCTCGATGGCGCTCTTACGCCGAAGCATGTGCGATGGATCCAGTGGGCGGTGCAATTGGGGGCAGATCTCACTGTGGTTGCCCAGTCCCTGGCTGAGACTGACGGGCTCTTTCACAACACCCACACGGCAGAATCCCTGCTCGGCGTCCCGGCCACCGTGAAGGGGCACAGCGATCCGTTCGTCAAGTCGCTGTTTGCCGGCACGATCGCCGGGGATTCCGTGCTAAAGGTCGATCGGTTTCGCGCGGCGGACCCGCTGGCGGAGGTTGAGTGGGCCATGCGTCGGGCCATCGAGTCCGGGCTGACTCCTGACCAGATCGGCATGTTTGCGCGGAATTTGGAAGAGTACGGGCCCTTGTTCGAATCGGTGGCTCTTCGATTCGGTGTGCCGATCCGAATGGCGCGAAGCGCTCCCCTCGAAACGAACGGCTTGCTGCGTGTCCTGCGGATGCTACTCGAGAGTCTCTGTCGGTCCGATGGCAGGAGCCTCCAGTGGCTGACCAACTCGACGTATTTTTTGTTTCCTGGTGAGCTGCGCGACGAATTCAAACGGGAGCTGATCGAAGCTTTCCGATTGGGGCCGGAAGGTTGGCAGAGACTGATGGATTGGGCGCGAAGTAAAGAGGAGGCATTGGATTGGTTCGCTCAGATTCTTGCTTGGCGACATGAGTTCCAAAGTTCGCCGACTACGTTGGCGGTTTGGTGCGAGCGGTTTGCAAGACTGATCGAAGCAATCCCGGCCGTTTCCAAGGCGTTGAGCGGGGAGCGCGATCTGCGGGCCAAGAATTCGTTTGAGCGGGCGCTCGCCGCGACGGCAAGCTTCCATTCGAACGTCGCGCTAAGTTCGGAAGATGCCGTCGCGGAGGCTGTCGACGTCATTCAGAACCATATCTACGTGCTGCCGTCGGGCCACAACGGCATGGTGATCTCGGATTCCGTCTTCGGCTTTCCTGATGTCGGCCACCTGTTCGTCGTCGGCATGTTGGAAGGGGTCTTTCCTCGTCGGAGAAGCGAAAATCCCATCCTCACGGACCGAGATCGCGAGGAGATTTCGGGTCGCAGAGCGCTCCTATTTCCAATCTCGAATTCGTTCGATGAGGCTCGCAGCGAGCGCGACGCTTTCGCACTGCTTTGCGCGGTGCCCTCTTCGGGTCTCACGTTCAGCTACCCAGAAACCACCGGTGAGCGAGACAACATTCCCGCGTTCTATCTGGAGGAGGCCAAGCGTGCGCTCGGGGGGGAGATGCCGCACTTCGAATATCCGCGCGCGGTGTTGGCCCCGCCCTTGGAAGCTTGCCGAACCGAGAATGACCGACAGCTAAGGGAGGCCATCGAAAGGTCCCGAGTCAGGACCGAACCTCCAGGAGACATCAGCGAAGGAGTCCGGGATGTCATTCGCACGAGGTCTCCGGATTCCGTGACGATTCGGGAATTGAGGACCGCGCTGGAGTGCCCGTTTCGTCACTTTGCGCAGTCGAGGCTGGGCCTCTACCAGGGGGGCACTCGGCTGCGCTGGTACCAATTGCGCCAGCTACCCCAGGCTTCCAAGCTCCTGGCTCAAGCCACCGAGGAGGAGGCTTACCGCGCGTTGAGCAGCCTCATGGAGGTTGAAATCCAAGAGATAGAGGCGCATACGTCGGAAGCTGACATTTTGATGATGCGCCAGGGCGGCGAACGGCTCATCCGTGACTGGATGCGGCGAGAATTTCGATCGCGAGAACTTTGGACTAAGGACCCTTCGAGTCTGCAAACGGACCTATCATTCGGGTCTCCTGAGCTTCGGGATGAGCTTCCGCGAGTCGGTAAGGTTTCAGGGCACGTTGCCGGTGCTTCCCGCATGGGTCCCTACAAGGTTTTGCATATGGTCGAATCGAGCGTTCCAGCCAGCGATCGGAAGAGTCCCTTTGGGTTGAAGGACCGAGATGCGCTGTATTACGGCGCTCACCTGATGGCGGCCTATGAGAAGGGAGCCGCTCTTGCGGTCGAGGTCGAATCGATGGGCGGGTCAAGGAAGCTGCTTCTGTTGCCGCGACTTGAAGAGCCGCCGATCCTTTCGGACGTAGGCAATGGCTTGGAGGTGCTGGACTTGGCGAATGAGAACGAGGCCACCGTTGCCAAGGCTGCGTTCTTTGAAGCAGTCAAGACTTTGCTGGAAAGGGCATCCAAGGCCATCAAGGAGGTCGATGTTCGACCTATTCCGGGCGAGCACTGCGCCTTTTGCGACTATGGGGAGCTTTGCCGGCAATCGCCAGAGTTTGGCGATGACTTCGGGGGCAATCAAGATGGTTAGGGTCCCGACCGAAGAACAGCGGCAGGTCATCGAGTCCGACGCAAACCGCTTCCTTGTCTCGGCATCGGCGGGCGCCGGGAAAACGTTCGTGCTCGTCGAGCGCTACCTGTGGATGATCGAACACCTTGGCTTTGAGCCCAACCAGATCCTCACCATCACCTTCACGAAGAAAGCAGCGGCGGAAATGAAGCGGCGGATTGTGGAACGTCTGCGAGGTCTCGAGTTTTACGATCGGGCCCAAGTTGCAGAAACGGGACCCATCCAGACGATCCACTCATTTTGTGAGCGACTTCTTCGTGAAAACAGTCTGGCGGCAGGCATCGACCCGGACTTTGAAATCATGGACGATGGTGAGCGGGCTCGGTTGGAAGGGCAAGCCATCGCATCCGCGCTCGCCAGTGTTCCAAAGGAGCACCCCGACGCCGAAACGCTCATCCGGTACTTGGCGGGTCAGCGGGAATACGGTGGGAGCTCTCCCTACTCGCGGATCGAGAATGCCGTGGCAAAAGTGCTAAGTGGCCTCAGAGGCACACATACGAAGCTGGCCGATCTGCAAGAAATGGCGACGGTTTCTGGAGTGCGTGAGTCTTTGCACAGTCACCTGATTGGATCCTTGCCGGAGCAAGTTGTGGAGGGCGCCCGGTTTGTAACAGAACCAAAATTGGCAGACCGGCTCGCAAAGTCATTCAAGAGCCATGGATTGAAGGCCCCCCAGTTCCTCCGGGGCATCGGCTCAGAAGAGGCGGAAGAGGAATCGATGGCCCATACCGCCGGCCTCCTCCAGCTATCGGCTCACGCCTGGGGTCACCTGGAGTTCGAGATGGGGCGTCGCCAGCGGTTCGACTATGCCCTGCTTGAATCCAAGGCCGTTCAGGTGCTTCAAGAGTCTGCTGTCACGAGGGACCGTTTGCGAGAGCAGTACTCGGCCGTCATGGTTGACGAAGCTCAGGATGTCAATCCCGTTCAGCACATCCTCATCGACGCTCTGTCAACTGAGCGCGCGATGATCGTTGGCGATATCAAGCAGTCCATCTATGGCTTTCGACTCGCCGACGTCCAAATTTTCCGCGACCGCGAGCAGGAACTTCAAACGCTTCGCCTTACGAAAAATTGGCGATCCGAGCCTGGCATTCTGAAATTTGTCGACGATTTTTTTGAAATTGTTTGGGAGGGTGATTACCAGCCAATGGGCGAGCTGCCCGAGTTCGATCCTGAAGTGGTGGAACTGCCAAGCTATCCCGGAGTGGAAGTTTGGGAGCTTGTCGATCGGGACATCAGCCAAGTCGCGCGTTGGATTACCGAGATGCAGGCCGAGTCAGGGAGGCCCATGCGCGACATCGCCGTGTTGGTCCGCTCGAGAAAGTTCGCGCTCGATCTTCTTCAACGACTCGAAAGACTGGGTGTGCGCAGCCGGATCGTGGGCGGAACCGACAAGTTTTACGTTCGCCTCGAAATTCGGGATCTCGCCAACATCCTTCAGGCTCTTGCGAACCCGTACGATGACTTCGCCCTGATTGCTGCGCTGAGGAGCCCGCTGGGCGGTGTCTCGGTCGACACGGTGGCGCGGTTGGCTTTGGAGAAGCCCGTGATCGAGTCGCTCGACAAGGAGCTCTCGATCAGTCCGGAAGATGCCCGCCAGTTGGCAAAGTTCAAAGCCTGGTTTCTGCCGCTCTCGAAGACTGCAGACCGGCTAAGCGCGTGGGAAGTGCTCTCGGCGATAATTGCGAAGTCGGATTACATGGCTGAGCTGGCCGCAAGTCCGGGGGCCGAGCGCACCTTGGCGAACGTTCGCAAGTTGCTCACCTTGGCGGTCAAGGAACCTGAACTCGGTCCTGCAGAGTTCGCGAACCAGATAAGGGACATCCAACGGTTGGCTCATAAGGAAGGCGATGCGCCCTCCGACGACGAAGACGCCGACACTTTGACGATTATGACAATCCATAGCGCCAAGGGTCTTGAGTTCGAAACGGTCGTGCTGCCGGACGTTCATCGTCAATTGAGCGGTCGGAGCGGTCCGGTCGAAGTGGACGGCAAGCTGGGCCTGGTTGCCACGAAATTCGGCCGCGAAGAATCCCTGTATCACAAATGGCTGACCAACCTTCGGAAGGACCGAGATGTGGCTGAGGAGATGCGCGTTCTTTACGTGGCGATGACCCGTGCTCGTCAGCGGTTGTGCATCGTCGCGCACCCAAAGGCTAGAAACTATGGATCGATTGCCGCGATCGTGGGTCGCCATATGAATTGGGGTTCAACCCCACCGTTGGGTCTGACGATTCGGACCCCTGGGAAGCCCGAGTCCGATTAGGTACGCTCCCTTTCATGGCCTTCAAGGTCGCTTGCGCCCAATTTGCACCGCGAAAAGCGGCCGTGCCTCTCAATTTAGATCGCATCGCTGAAATCACGTTGCAGTGCCAATCCGAGGAAGTCGATCTGGTTGTCTTTCCCGAGACGTCAACAAGTGGCTATTTCCTCGAAGGCGGGGTGTTGGACGCATCTCTCACCAACGATCAGTTGTTGGGAGAGGTCAGTCGACGATTGGTTGGCAAGGTCCAGCGTCCCATCGACATTGCATTGGGGTTCTACCAAGCGGCCGACGGCAACCTCTACAATTCGGCAGCCTATATCGAAGTGGGCGAGAACGGCTCGCGACTGGCGCATGTTTATCGCAAGTTTTTCCTTCCGACTTACGGCGTCTTCGATGAAGAGCGGTTTGTTTCGCGGGGACGAGAGCTAGGCGTGTTCGAGACGCGTTTCGGAAAGCTCGCGCTAATGATTTGCGAAGACGTCTGGCATTCCATTTTGCCTGCTCTTTGCGCGGCGGCAGGCGCCCAGATGGCCATCATTCCCAGCGCCTCTCCTGGACGAGGATTCTCTGGCCAGACCGTGGGGAATCTCGACCGATACGAGCGCTTGCTGACTGCGGTGGCTGAGGAGCACGGCATCTATTGCGTCAACTGCCAACTCTGCGGGTTTGAAGGGGGCAAGGGATTTGTTGGCGGTAGTCTTGTCGTCGACCCATTCGGAAGAAAGATTGCCCAAGCTCCCGTTTTGGATGAGCACATTCTCGTCTGCGACATCGATCTGGATCTGGTGACCGTGGCTCGAGCGCAGACACCCCTCATTTCGGATATGCAGACAGCTTGGTCCGACATCCGACGGATTGTCGGCGAATTGGACTTTTGACATGATGACCAAAGTAAACGTCGGTGAGAAGTTTGAATCGTTCGCTGAGGCATGGTCGCCAAAGATTGCTGGCGAATTAAACGGGCAACACGTCAAGCTTGTACGTTTTCTTGGAGACTTTGTCTGGCATTCCCACGAAGATGA
>CAMLEL010000098.1 GCA_946478935.1 uncultured Armatimonadota bacterium | reverse complement strand
CGTCTTGAAGCGGTTCCTGTGGTCGACAGTGAATGATCCGAGCGATGCGGTGCGCGCCGAAAGCGCGTGGCGACTGATCCAATCCGGCAAACCGCGAGAAGCTGCAGAAGGTTACAAGGCGATCCGAGATGAATCGATCGGTGTGCGCCTGGACTTGCTGAGTCGGATGTCAGCGACACCCGCTGAGGCTCACCGCGCGGCCCTGCGTATCGCGGTGACTGATCTCTCGCCACGGGTAAGAGCCGCCGCGCTCGCGGCGTGGACCAAACATCCGGGCGAACTTTCACTTGACGAGATCGCGAACACATTTTCAGACAAGCTTCCAATCGTCCAGCTTGCCCTTATCGAGTTGGCAAAGTCCAGAAAACTGACGCTTCCTCCGCAAGCGATTGCGACGCTCAACGCCAGCATCGACCCGCGCGTCGTCGAAGGTGTGAAGGAGATTTCTAATTGAAACTGATTTTCGGATCAGACCACGCCGGATATGAATTGCGGTCCCATTTGGCCGAATGGGCTCGCTCCCAGGGCCATGAAGTTTCCGAAACCGGGGCTCAGTCCACGGAAGCGTTTGACTATCCACTTGCCGCTGATGCCGTGGCTTGCGAACTGAAACATGGAAGATTTGACTTTGGGGTGCTCGTGTGTGGAACCGGTATTGGAGTCTGCATTCGTGCCAACCGTTATCCGCACGTTCGGGCGGCCGAATGTACCACGGAGGAAATGGCCCGATTGGCCCGACAGCACAACCATGCGAACGTTCTTTGTGTGGGCGGTCGTATTCTGAGCAAGGGTGAAGGAGTTGCGATCCTCCAGGCATTTTTGGAGACTGGCCCGGATGATGCAGCAAGACATGCCAAGCGTGTGGAATTGCTGGACGCGAATTTGAGCTGCTAATGAAACAAACGTCAAAATCCCTACTTGCGACCGCTGCCGTGCTCTCGACGGCCGGAGCTATCCTGCTAGGAGCCGTGATGCGGGACCGGGTGGACGTCGGTGGGGCAAACGATACCTTGACGGTTTCTGGCCTCGTTGCCAGTCGAGACAAGAGCGAAGTTCCTGAGGGTGACTACTTTTACGAAATCTCAAACTTGCTCAAGCAGCGTTACGTTGAGCGAATCGTCGATGAGGAAAAACTGGCGCTCGGGGCCATTCGCGGGATGGTTTCGAGCCTGGGCGACCCAGACTCGCTTTACATGCAGAAGGATCTCTTCCGGGTTCACCAGGCGATGCGTCGGGGCGAGTATGAAGGCATTGGCGCCCAACTCGATCTGATCTATTCCGAGCCAAAGAGCGCCGAGGAGCGCGTCTCGGGCCAGCCCGTCGAACCAGAGGAGGCTCTGGCAGCGGGAATCAGGATTCCCAAGCTCACGGTGGTCGCCATCGTTCCCGGCGGACCGGCTGATCGGGCCGGAGTAAAGGTCGGCGACTATGTCGAGTATGTGGACGATCACTGGGTACCCAACTCGGAAACGATCGCGTCGTTCCGGAAACTCCAGCGTGATTTCAACAGCGGCAAGGTCAAGTGGGAAGAAATCTCCAAAGTTCGTTTGGAACTAACCAAGCGGACGAAGAAAACCATCTTGCCGCTGAAGGCCCGTGAGCAGTTACTGGTTGGTAAGGAAGGCTCGACACAGATCGTCTGGAAGCGCGGAAAAGAGTCGATCCGTACAACCATTGTTCGAGCCGAGTCGAGGTTGCCCATGCTCTCCAATGTAGACAACGTCATCCAGCTTCGCTTCGCGAACGGTGTGGCTGGGGAGTTAAAGGATGTCCTCGCGGGCAAATCGGAAGTGACGATCGACTTGCGCAACAATGCCAATGGACTCGCCGGACCGATGGTCGCTTGCCTGGAACTGCTTTTGCCGTAGGGTGAATATGGGAGCCTCAAGGTTCAGAAGCGAACTGTACCGATGACGATCAAGACGGGGGCGGATTCCATTCGATCCATCACGTTGTTGACCGATTCGAGTACGCGGGGCGCAGCAGAAGTATTCGCAGATGTGCTGGTTCGGGCCGGAGTCGCCAAGAAATCGGGCGGTGAGATGGCGGGTCATCCCATCCTTGTCGAGGATTTCGAATTGCCGGATGGATCAGGCTATTCGCTCGCGGTCGCTCAGTATGTCGGAGGCGCAAAGTGAAGCTGTTGAAGTTCCTCGGATTCGTCGCAATGCTTGGTTTCCTTTGGGCATTCGGCTTCTTTTGGCGCGACATCCAGCAGGGCCAATTGCCGAGCCCGCGCGCGCTGGCGATGGCTGCGGGCGGTAAGGGCGTTTCCTATTTGAGCCCCGAGCAGCTCTTCAAGCAGACGTACAACCGCATCCAATCTTCGTATTACCGGTCCACCAAGTCGCTGGAACTCAAGTACGCGGGAATGGAAGGGCTCATGGCATCTTTGGGAGATCCGCACACGATGTTCCTCGTGCCGCGCATCGCCGAAGACTTTGCCCTTGAAACACGAGCCAATTTCGTTGGCGTCGGGGCCCGCCTATCACCTGACCCATTAGGCGCCAGGATCGCTGTTGTGTTCGATGGCGGACCAGCGGACGTTGCCGGCCTGGAGAAGGACGACATCATCACGAGCGTCGATGGCAAAACGTACACCGGGAAGAACGTCGATGACATGGTGAAGAACATTCGGGGTCAAGAAGGCACTTGGGTTCGCCTCGGCTTGATCAAGAAGGGTCAAAACAACGTCAAGACCTACACGGTCAAGCGGGCCAGGATCATCGCGCCGACCGTAGAGAGCGCATTTTTGACCGAAAGTCAGATCGGTTATATCTCGATTCAAAGCTTTAGCGAGCCGACGGCGGAGCAGTTCGACCAAGCCTTGAACAAGCTATCGAAGGAAGATCTTCGCGGAATGGTGATCGACGTTCGGTCAAATCCGGGTGGTCTGTTGGAGACTGCCGCCGAGATGGTTTCGCGATTTGTCGAAGGCAAGACGGTCGTAACGATGAAAGATCGTGAAGGGCGACGCTCGACGGTCAACAGCATGGTCGGCATGAAGCGTGACTGGCCCTATCCGGTGGTGATTTTGGTCGATGAGGATTCGGCGAGCGCTGCCGAGATTTTCGCCGGAGTCCTGCGGGATTACAAGAAGGCGACGTTGGTCGGAACTCATACTTACGGCAAGGCTTCCGTTCAAGAAGTGAAGGAACTGATCGACGGGGCCAGCGCCAAGATCACTATCGCCAAGTATTTCCTGCCAAGCGCTGAGGATATCAGTCGGAAGGTGGACACGGATGGCCAGTACATCAGTGGTGGGCTCCAGCCGGACATCGAAGTGAAGATCGATGAAACCAAGCCGTTCAATTATGCGGACATCGGCGATCCCAAGAAGGATCCGCAGCTCAAGCGAGCCATCGAACTGATTCTCGGGAAGGTCTGAACTAGCGGTTCTTTGGATCGAGCTTCGCTCGGAGTCCGTCGCCCACAAAGTTGAGGGCAAAGATGCTGACACTGAGCATAATCGCGGGTGGCAGCAGCGCGGCGGGGTGAGCCTGCATATTCAGTCGAGCAAGATTCAACATGCCGCCCCAGCTTGGATTCGGGGGTCGGATACCGATTCCCAAAAAGCTCAGGGTTGCTTCAGCGAGGATGGTGCCCGCTAGCTCCACCATGCTGACCGCCAGCATAATGCCCCAGATCTGGGGCAAGACGTGCCGCGTGACGATGTAAAACGTGGATGCACCGCTCGCTTTGGCCGACACCACGTATTCACGATCCTTCAAGCTGGCGATTTGGCTGCGAACAAGTCGGGCAATCGAGGGCCAAGCCGTACAGGCAAGCGCCGCGATCACAGGAATGGTGCCTTGTTCGACGATGGCGCGCACGGCCGGATTGCCGACTGATGCGGTCGCAAACGCACCAATCAGTAGCATGCCAAGCAGGATGTCAGGAAAGGCGAACATCGCGTCGGTGAGCCGCATGACGGGCTCGCGAATCCACTTGGGCGCGTACACGCCGATGGTGCCGACGATCAGCCCGAGAATCAGCGCAATAGCTTGGACGGTCAAGCCGATGATGAGAGAGGTTCGACCGCCTTGGGCAAGTCGGGCCAGGACATCCCTTCCCAATTCATCGGTCCCCAGCGGATACTTTCCGCCCGCTTCCAAGAATGGACGGTCAATGGGCGCCGTCACGGCATCAAAATACTCCGCGTTGGGGGGCTGCAGCTGCGCGGTCCTCATGGCCGGAACGGCGAAGGAAAAAATCACCAGCGCGATCAGGTAAATCGCGCCGAGCCACATGAGCCAGGGTTTCTTGCGCTTCAAACCTGAGCCTCCCGAATTCTAGGATCAAGGATAGGCAACAAGATGTCCACCAGCAGGTTCAACAAGAGAAACATCAAGCCGGTGGTGAGCACGATGCCCTGGATGCGGGGCATATCGCCAGCGGCAATGGCGTCGATACCCTCCTGGCCGATACCCGGAATGGTGAAGATCGTCTCCAACACGAATGATCCGGTCAGCAAGAAACCAAAGCTTGTTCCGACCACTGTGATGGCGGGCAGGATGGCGTTTCGAAGCGCGTGGTGAATGATGAGTCGCCCAGTTGGGACGCCTTTTGCAATTGCGGTTCGAATGAATTCCTGCTGCAGGGTCTCGATCATGCTTGCCCGAGTGACGCGAGTGAGCAGGGCGGATGGTCGGGCCGCCAAGATTCCAACGGGAAGGATGAGATACATCCACAGCGGTGCCCGCATGTTGACTTCCCATGTGGGTGGGAGGATGTCCATCTTGGTCGAGAAGTACCAAACCAGCGCTGGAGCTAAGACAAAGGTCGGCACCGTGACACCCAGGGTCGAGAGGATCAAAATGAGCGTGTCGGGAGGTTTGGTGCGATAGACCGCCGCTATCGTGCCGAGAGCGAGCCCCACGATCACGGCAATCATGATCGCGCTGAGGGCGAGCATTGCGGTGATGGGCAGCTTTTCGAAAATAATCTCGCGCACATTCCGTTTTTGGCCGAAGTAACTGTTTCCGAAATCCAGTCTTACGGCCCGCGCAAAGAATTCGCCGTAACGAACCGGCCAAGGTCGGTTAAGGCCCATTTCCGTGCGGAGCTGCTCGACACGGGCTTGCGTCGCCTTGTCTCCAGCCAAAACCGTGGCAGCATCACCAGGCGAGACCTCATCAGCCAGAAAGACGACAAAGGAGATGAAGATCAGGCTGACGAGCCCGTACAGGAGCCGTAAACCAACGGCCTTCAGGATTCCGGGTAATGCGGACGGAGTACGCGGAGTTTCGGATTCGGTCGAGTTTGCGCGCACCACGGGCTACCAAGTATGGCATGAAGCCCGCTTTCGGTGAAAGTGCGCGTTAACGCAGGATGGTGACGCTTGTAATTCGATCGCCACGCTCGACTTTCTTCACCGTGTCCATCCCCGCCACCACCTGGCCGAAGACGGTGTAGTTTCCATCCAAGAATCTCGCTCGGCCCAGCAGAATGTAGAACTGGCTGTCGCCAGAGTTTTTGTCTCCGGGAATGGCGGCGAGCCCGACGGCGCCTTCGTCGTTCGGATAGCCACTTTCTTCGAACGCGATTTTATTGCCGCTTCCGCCACTGCCGATCGTGGGATCGGAAATAGGTTTCGTCTTGGTTTGTGGGTCTCCCATCTGAATCATGAATGGCCGGGGCGACTTTTCGGATCGAAAGACGCGCTGCCCATCATAGAATCCCTGACCCACAAGGTTGGTGATTTGGGTCGTGGTTCGAGGAGCCTCTTTGGTGTGCAACTTGATGAAGATGTTGCCCCGCCCCTCGATGGTCAACTTCATGACCGTCTCGCCTGGCTTGGGCGTATAGTTCTGGCCCAATCCCAAACTGCAGAGCGCAATCAAGAAAGCAAAGACGAAAACAGATCGCATTTCTAATATCTTAGGACGTTCTACCCGAGAATACGAATCGCTCAATCCGCGAGCTGCCGTCCATATCCATCGAGTTTGACACCGCCAGTGAGGATGATGATCCCATCCACGATCGACCATAGGTACCCAATCCCGAAACACAGGGTGAAAAAGAGTTGAAGTACACCATAGGCGGCGTAGCCAAGATAGATTCGTCCGACGCCAGGCAAGAAGATTTGAAGGATGCCGGCGATCGCACGATTCCGATCACTTCGAATCGGTGAATAGGTCGGATGGAAAGTGCTGGGAACCGCAAAAGTGTCAGCGCCGAAGGTCCTTGCCGGTGTGGATTGCGAACTCGCCAATCGCGGCATGACAGGCGGAGGCGGCGGAGCGACTTGCGGCTGAGCTATGTTGAACGTGGTGTGCAGGTCGGCCACTCGGTCGGCGGGCAGCCATTCGGGCATACCGGTTGACCAAACGTACGTCTCCCTTGCAATAACCCCGCCATCGATCAGTTCATCGATCTGTTCGCGGGTAAGCGGGCCAAGCTGCCCATAGTGTCCAATGTAATACCAATCCGCCACTGCGCTTCCCTGGATCGATAAGCATTGTACAGGCAGGTCGAAGGATTGGCGAGAAGCAGACGTCGGCACCGGGACTTTTGGGGATTACTTGCGGGCTCCCACATAGAAAGCGATTTCGTCGTAGTTCTCACGATCTGCCTGGATCAAGCCATGCCAGGGAGCGTCCAGATCGTTGATCAGAAACAAGGTCCCGGAGATCACCATCGCAAAGATCAGGCTGTCGAACCAACTTGTCCGGCCAACGCTGGCGAGGGTGAATCCGAGCAAGACGCTCGACAGGACCGCGCATAAGATCGTGATTAGCGTCATCGCCCATGGTAGGCGCGTGCGAATCTCGTAGAGGGTCCCGTAATGGCTCTCGACCATTGCCTCGCTGTGGGTGACCAAGTTTTCGTACAGGATCGGGGGCTTCTCCCGCTGCCCGATGTCCTGCAGGATCCCCCAGAGTTCATCGTGACTTTTGTAAATGCCCATCACGTAATCCCCGGTCAGGTCAGTGACCTCGGTTCGCCAGCCCGGCTTGGTCAAGTGGTCAGCGTAGGTTGCGCACCATTTTTCGAGGCGGGTCTGCTCTGGCTCGTCGAGCAGCTTGGCGTATCGGTAGGTACCCGCAATGAGATCGCATTCTCGCTTGATCGCCTTGTTGCACTCCATATAGTTCTCGCCGGCAAATTGGAAGAGAAATGCAAGCAGCAGGGCAAGGAGTCCGAGCACGGCGGTTTCGACGGGCCGAGCGCCCCAGCTTTCCTCCTCATCAGCGGCTTGGTCAGGGGTCCTCAGCCGACCGATTTGATTCCGCGCGATCCTTCTACCCAGCGCCACTCCGGCGAGCAGGATCACGAAGAACGCGATGCCAAACGCAACGGAATCGAGGAAGTCGAAAAACATGAATGGCGACCTGATATCAATGATATGACATTAGTTCGTAAAGGTACAACTTGAAACGACGGTGAGCCGTTTTGGCGCGGCGGTACCCTATAGGGCAATGTCCGTCCGAGTCCGCTTCGCTCCCAGTCCCACCGGCCTTCTTCACGTCGGCGCATTGCGCACCGTGCTTTACGATCACCTCTTTGCGAAGCGCCATCGCGGGACGAACATTCTGCGGATCGAAGACACGGACCGATCGCGTTACAACCCGGAGAGTGAAGCGGAATTCATCGAGACGCTGCACTGGGTTGGGATCGATTTCGACGAGGGGCCGCACGTCGGCGGTGAGTTCGGACCCTATCGACAATCCGAGAGGAAAGAGGCGGGAATCTATTCGACCTGGATCGATCGGCTGATGGAGCTTGGCCATGCCTACCGTGCGTTTGACACGACGGACGAGTTGGAAGAGATGCGCGAGTACCAGCAGATCAATAAGATGCCCACGGGATACTTCGGGGGGGATTGGCGGGATGCGGCAGACGAGAAAGTCGGATCGGCGATCGAAGCCGGCAAACCCTATGTAATCCGGCAGCGGATTCCGCGGG
>CAMLEL010000097.1 GCA_946478935.1 uncultured Armatimonadota bacterium | reverse complement strand
CATCAGCGACATCGGAATGATGACGAAGCGCTCCAACCACATGCCCAGACTGATCACCAGGCAGACAAAGAACACCACCGGGATATTCCTTCTCATCTTCGGCGACCAAAGAATCTGGGGAATGATGCCATTGCAAGCGATTAGGCTCCAATACGCCCACGCGTAAGGTCCATTGAATCGCCAGTCGATAAGCGACAGCTCGGCTTGGCTCGCCGAATAGAAGGCATAGAAGACTTCCAGAATATAGCCGTAGAAGACGATCAGACCCGTGGCAAGCATGATCTTGCACATCCAATCGATGTGCCGCATCGTGATCATGTCCTTCAAGCCGTACCAGGCCCGCACTGGCAACGCCAGCAGGAGCACCATCGCGAATCCAGCAAAAACGGCGCCGGCAACGAAGTACGGCGGGAAGACCGTCACGTTCCAGCCCGGCACGATCGACATCGCAAAGTCGTAGGACACGATCGTGTGCACCGACAAAACGAGCGGAGTACTGATGCCAGCCAGCAAGAGGTAGGCCTGCTCGTACCGATGCCAATGCTTCATCGAGCCGCGCCAACCCAGCGAAAGAAATCCGAACGCAACCTTTGCGGCCCTGTTCGTGGCTTTATCGCGAAGCGTCGCAAGGTCTGGAATCAGCCCGACAAACCAGAACAGGATGGAAACCAGGGCGTACGTCGTGACGGCAAACACGTCCCAAATCAGAGGTGACCTGAACTGGGGCCAGACGCCCATGATGTTTGGATAGGGCAACAGCCAATACGCAGCCACCCAAGGTCGACCGGTGTGGAATAGCGGATACTGCGCAGCGCACAAGACCGCAAACAGGGTCATCGCCTCGGCAAACCGGTTGATCGAGTTGCGCCATTGCTGGCGGACCAGCAGCAGAATAGCGGAAATCAATGTTCCGGCGTGTCCGATACCAATCCACCAAACGAAGTTGATAATATCGAACGCCCAGGCGGTTGGAACGTTGTTCCCCCATACGCCCACGCCCTGATAGATCAGCCATCCCATCGAAAGCAGGAAGCCGTTCAAAAGCATGAACGCAATGCCCAGCATTACGTACCAGTTGCGCTTGTGACGCTTGCCGTCCAGCACCATCGAGCCGATCGTGTTGTCGATCGACGTGTACGTCTGCTGGCCGGTTATGAGTTGGTCGTTAAGAGTCTCTCGAGCCATTTTATGCCGTGATCTCCGGATTCGGATTGCGAACGCGGCCGAGATAGCTCGTGCGCGGTCGAGTATTCAATTCTTCGAGCAGCAGATAGCTGCGCTTGTCGGCTCTGAGCTTGCTGACGCGACTTTGTCGGTCTGCCACGTTGCCAAAGACGATCGCGCGTGTCGGACAGGCCTGCTCACAGGCGGTGACGATCTCGCCGTCCTTGACATCGCGTCCCTGCTTCTTCGCCTCAATTCGTGAATCATTGATGCGCTGCACGCAGTACGTGCACTTCTCCATGATTCCCCGACCCCGCACCGTGACATCCGGGTTTTGGATCATCTTCAGCAAGCTTCGCCCGTTGACCTTTTCGGTCGTGATCTTGCCCGGAATGATCACCTTCTTCTCAGTCATCGGGATCCCGGGCGAGGGGTGATCCATCGAAGAGACCATGAACTGATCCTGGTTGTCAGAATAGTTCAGGTAGTTGAACCGCCGGACTTTATAGGGACAGTTGTTGGAGCAGTATCGTGTGCCCACACAGCGGTTGTAGACCATCTGATTCAGCCCTTCGTGGCTGTGCACGGTTGCACCCACTGGGCAAACCGGCTCGCATGGAGCTTTCTCGCAATGGAGGCACATGACCGGCTGATGCACGGTTTCCGTCGGCTGGTCCAAACCGCCAACGTAATATCGGTCGAGTCGAATCCAGTGTAGTTCGCGACCGCGCTTGACTTGTTCCTTGCCAACAACCGGGATGTTGTTCTCGGCCTGGCAGGCGGTGACGCATGCATTGCATCCAATGCACGTATTCAAGTCAATCGTCATGCCCCACTGGGGACCGTCGAATTCGAAGACATTGTCCGGATACATCGACACGTCCTCGAAGTGGTGCTTACTTTCAGGAGTCAGAGTCGGATCCTTCCGCCAATCTTCCAACGTGCCAGACCGAACGATGTCGAGCGCTCCTTCCGGCATCCGCTCGCTAGCCCGCATTTCGTGGTGGATTTGGACCGTGGAGAGGGCAAAGATCTTGCCCGTCTTCGTTAGTTCAGCTCCGCCGGTCCAGGAAAGACCGCCACTCTTGCGCAAGGGATAGGCGTTGAATCCAGCATTGGTGGCAATCGTTCCGCCATGCGTGCGCCCATAACCCAGTAAAACGGTCACGGCGCCATCTGGGTGGCCCGGCATGACCCAAGCGCCTCCCTTGACCACCTTTCCGCCAACGCTTACCTGAACCTCATCTTCACTCTGAACGCCCAGCGATTGGGCCATTGAGGGGCTCATATGGATCGCGTTATCCCAGGTGATCTTCGAGAGCGGCTTGGGCAGTTCTTGGAGCCAGCCGTTGTTGGCATACCGACCGTCGAGGACGTGCGAGTCCTCTCGGATGATCAACTCCGTGCCAGTGGAAGCGGCCGGCATTGAGGTCGGGCTACCAGAGGCGCTCACCGCAAGATCTGTCTGACTGGTGTTCGGAATGACGCCGGTGTTCAACGCTGAATCCCATGCTTTGCCAGCGAGCGAGGTCGCATAGCTCTGCCGTAGGACCTCGAATGGAGCTGCGGTTTTACCGAGCGCCCGATTGAGAACCTCGACATGCGACTTGGATTCGAACAGGGGCGCGATAAGGGGCTGAATGATTGAGACACTGCCGTCATAGCCGCGCACATCGCTCCAATCTTCAAGGAAGTGGGTCAGCGGCAAATGCCAATCTGATTTCGCACTCGTTTCGTCGAAGTAAAGCCCATGGCGAACCTTCAACTTGGCAAACGACATCATATTGGCGAAGTCCAAATCCGCCGGTGCGTCAAAGGCCGGGTTTCCACCCAAAATGAGGAGCAGGTCGACCTTCTTGGCTTGCAACGCCTTTGTCAGGTTCGTGATCGACTCAAGCTGATTCACGGGGCCGTAGTCTAAACGTGGACCGTGAAAGACAGTCTGGCTGTTGTTGCCCAACGCCTCGTTGATCAGATGGCACAAATGATGGACAGCCGCTGGTTGGTGGTCTCCAGCCAGCACGATCGACGCACCGCGATTGGCCTGAAGGTCATCTGCGATTTTCCGAACGACATCCATGTTCGCTGTCGTCCCTTCGCCGCCAATTCCCAACATCCCCGCAAGGGTTGCGGCCACGCCGCCAATTTCAGAAGCTTTCATGCCCCAGCGGTGGTCCGCATTGCTGCCTGTCAAGGTCGGGAAGCTCTCAAACTGGTAGAGCCGATTCATCTCACCGGCGGTCGCCTCAAGTCGCCGACCATCCGCGAATTCGCGTGCGTACCGCAAGTTTCCAGGTCCAGAAACCAGGAAGTCGGAATCGAGCGAGACAATGACCTTGGCCCGAGTGAAGTCGTAGGTGGTATTCACCACCAAACCGAAAGCGGCTTCGGAGCCCAGTCTTGAATTGTCCCGGCCGATGGCCTCCCAGGAGTGCCAGGTAGCCGCCGGATAGGCTTTTTGGAATGCCGCGATGGTTGAATTCAAGAGCGGCGATGCCACCGTCTCCGTCAGGATTCGGATGCCAGCTCCGCCCGTGGCTTTTTGATCTCTAAGCGCCTGGCGAATGGTTGAATCGTACTCCTCCCAGGTGCTGATGTCGGTGCCCTGGAAGACGTTCTGACTCCGATCGGGATCGTACATGGAAAGAATCGAAGCTTGCATGATCGCGCTGCTCGATCCGCGGCTTTCCGGATGGTCCGGATTTCCCTCGATCTTCGTCGGCCGACCCTCGTGTTGCTCTACGAGTACGCCTACTCCATATCCGGACATCGGCATCGCCGTCGCATAGAACAGGGGCTTACCGGGGACGACTTCCTCAGGCTGCCGAACATACGGCACCGCTTTGTCCTGATCCATGAAGACGCTGCGGCAGCCGCTCAGGCCGGCGAACGCGATCGATGCGCCCATAACCTTGAGCATTGACCGGCGATCGATTTCGAGCAGCGTGCGACGATGCGGAAACTCATCGTCCATCCATGACTGGAACTCAGGCGTGTCGGCAACCTCTTCCAAGCTGCGCCAATAACGCTTGCCAGATTGGCCCGCCAACTGGTCCCGGATCGCATCCAGGTTCAATCTTCCCTGATTCTGATCGTTAACTTCCATGAACCCTCAAACCGAACATTAGTTGTGGCACACCGTGCAGTCCGCAAGCTGCTGGACCTTGACCCCGTATTTCTTAAGCAGTTCCTTACCGGCTTCCCTGTCATCCTTGGCATTCGTACCGTCGAACTCGCCCTGAATGATCTTGTGTTCGCGTCCGGTCAACTCTTCGCCTGATTGATACTTCCAATAGAGGTTGAACACTTGCTCGCGTGGGGTCATTTGCGGGTTCTTGGGATCCTCGTACAAATAACGTTCAGGAGCACGGTGACACTCAAGGCACCATTGCATCTGAAAAGACTGGCCCTTGTAGGTGATGTGCTGGTGCTGTACCGGACCGTGACAGGTGTTGCAGTTGATGCCGCGCGCGATATGAATCGAGTGGTTGAAGTAAACGAACTCGGGAACCTTGTTGACCTTGTTCCACTTGATCGGGGTGCCAGTCTCATAGCTATCACGAATCGGCTTGAGCAGCGGAGAATTGGTCCAAATCTGTGAGTGGCAGCTCATGCATGTCTCGGTCGCCGGGAAACCTGCCTCTGGGGACTTCTCAACCGCAGTGTGACAGTAACGACAGTCGATGCCAAGTTCGTAAGCGTGGTGCTGATGACTGAACGGCACCGGCTGATTGATCGGAACCTGGACTTTCGTATTGACCGGGGAACGCGAGATCGCCGCGACGGCGTATCCGATAATCACGGGCGACAACAACCCAAGGATTAGGCTCGCTCGCGCAATGTAATTGGCGGAAGGTTTAAAAATCTGCGGCATCTTGCTGCTCCGATCGCTCGTTGGATCGGGCCCCCGGCTCGTCCATGAACGGAATCATGGATGAGTCTACCAAGCCCAATCTAGACATTGCTGTCAACTTAGAAATTCCCAATCAACCACCTCTGATCCACTGCCAGCACCAAAAAAAGCAGCGCCAAATACAGCATCGAGTAGTGAAAGAGTGCGCTTGCCTGCGGCCGCTCGATGCGTTTCACAAGCTTGGCGCAAAGACGAATCAACACGACGTCACACAGAATCGCGCCGATCAGAAATACAATCCCGGCCCACCCCGTGAAGAATGGCACAAGGCTCAAGGCAACCGTTAAAACGGTGTAGAACGAAATCTGACTGACCGTCGCGCGCTCACCTTTTGCCACGGGAAGCATCGGAACACCGGCTTCTGCGTAATCATCCTTCAGTAGCAGAGCCAGCGCCCAAAAGTGAACAGGGGTCCAAATGAATATCAAAGCGAACATCCACCAAGCCATGGCATCGATGGATCCGGTCACGGCCGCCCAACCCACCATCGGTGGCACCGAGCCAGCGGCCCCGCCAATCACAATGTTTTGCCAAGTCCGCCGCTTCAGATACAGCGTGTAGACGCACACGTAAAATGCTTGCCCGGCAAGGGCGATCAATGCCGCCAGCAAGTTCCCGCCAGCCCAAAGGACGGCGAAGCTGCCGATCGTTAACGCCAGGGCAAAATGCATGGCCGCTGGGGTCGAGATCGCCTGGGTGACGGTCGGTCGCGTGGAGGTTCGCTTCATCCGCTCATCGATGTCACGGTCCACCACCATGTTCATGGTATTGGCAGCACCGGCGCTCAGGTACCCGCCGACCATGACCGCCAAAAATGGAATCAGGCCCGGCCAGCCCCTTGCCGCTGCGAACATGGCCGCACCGGCGGTGAACAGCAACAGCGAGATGACACGCGGTTTGGTCAAGGCAACATACGCTTTCACCAACTCCTGCATTGAATGTCTTGGCCCCGCTTGGGGCGTCCCTTCTCGTCGCGGGGAAGTGTCAAGAAGCGCAATTGCCAGGGCTATTGCCGTTGAAATGAAAACGGCGTCGCCCAGTACCAGGTGGGCCATCTGCATCCAAATTGGTGCGTTCAGCTCCACATTCACCCAACCCATCAGCAATTGGGCGGCAAAGGTCGCAACCGCGATCGTACTCGCCTTACGCAGCGCCTCGGAGGGACGAAGGTGTACTGCCATCCCGACAAAAAGACATAGCAGGAGCCCAACGCCAAACGACAAATAGGGGTGCAGGGGCTGAAGCTGCTGCATCCAGTGGGCGTCGGCCCGCTTCGCTTGGGCCATCACATCAGCAACGGGCATCAGCGTGTGGCTCAATGCATTGATCGCACCCGTAACTCCAAGGGCGGCAATGCCGGCAAAAACCGTCAGGCCCAGCGGAAGGACCGCACCTTGGCCTCTCAAGTTGATCTTCCCGACTCCCATCGCCGCTAAAGCAGACAACGCGATCGAGGTCACCAGAAGCATCGTGGAGATTACATGGAATGACATCACGCCAGCGCGTGCCGCGGTGTCGTTGGTCGTCACCAATTCAAATAAAACCAAGGCTGCGCCGATCGCTCCCTCCAAAAGAGTGAGCGTCAGGGCTGCCCATGCGAAAAGCCGTGCCTGATGACCCTTCGGAAAACTTCTGACCGCCATGACAACCAGGGCGATTGCAAACAATCCGCAAAGCGCGGTCGAGAGACGATGCGATCCTTCCACCAGACGGGCGAAAGCTCCGTTCATCGGCTCATGAGAGAGATCGAGCATCGGCCACTGCGCGCCGCCTCCGTCGCCGGATTTGCTGGCCCGGACGAACACGCCCCAAGCCACCGCAGCCAGGTTGTAAATCAAGACAAACCAGGCAAAGTTCACGAACTTGGGCGAACTCTTGCGGTAGGGGTCTGGATTATCGAGATTCTTTAGAATCGTGGGTTCGACCTGCTCTTCAGCCTGGCTAAGAGAAGTCGCTGTTCGGTCCCGTGAATCGGAGAGTGCGGTTTTAGGTTTCAAGGAATCCGCTATCAAGTTTGGCTAAGAATCATCACCAATAGCAACTGGGGTCAGCCCCGCAACTGCCGGAAGCAATTGCATTCTCAAGGAAATGTGCGTAGAATAGGGCATCGATGGATGTTGCGCAACGTGCGTGAATTCGTGCATTGCTGCTATTCCTGGAGTGAATGATTTGGCCGGAACGAAATTAACGACAAGAGATCAGATTCTGAATGCGACCGAGCGCATCATGGCGCGCTATGGTTTCCGGAAGATGACGATGGAAGACATCGCCAAGGAGGCGCGTGTCGGTCGGCGGACCATCTATCTGTATTTCAAGAACAAAGAGGATGTCGCGCTTTCGTCCATCGGCCGAGTGGTGGAGACCGCTCAGATCAAGATGAAAGAGATACTTTGCTCCGAAAGCTATGATGCCGTCGAAAAGCTCAGGCTGATGTTAAAGGAGCGTGTGATGAGCCGGGTCCGCGCCGTGGCTGAATATCATGAGAGCCTCGATGAGATTTTCGAGGTTGTCCGACCCGCCTATATCGAGCGTCGCCGCCAATACTTCTTTGTCGAACAAGACCTGATCAGTCAGGCATTGGAGTTTGGGGTGGACAAGGGCCTGTTTTACATTTCGAATCCGATGGGCACCTCGGCCATCATGCTTCAGGCAACCAATGCATTCCTTCCCTATAGCCTGAGCGTCAAGGAACTTGGCAATCCGGACCAGATTGAAAAACAGCTGTCAATGATGGTCGATCTGCTCGTACGCGGCGCCACTCAAAAGGAAGCGGTTGCCTGATCGCGTTGTCGGTGTGAATTGGAACGGCCAAACACTTGATTCGTTGTCGGCTGACATTTACGAGGCAT
>CAMLEL010000096.1 GCA_946478935.1 uncultured Armatimonadota bacterium | reverse complement strand
CGGACTGTTACCCAGGCGGATTGGATCAAGGAGCTCAAGCGCGCGTCCAGCCTATGGGTCAAGCAGAAGATGGCGGATTTCGACTGGCAGGGTGGATACGGGGTGTTTTCGGTGGGCCAATCTCAGATACCAACGGTCAAGGAGTACATTGCGAACCAGGAGGAGCATCATCGCACGGGGTCGTTCCAGGAGGAGTTCCTGGAGCTGCTGCGGTTGCACGATCTGGATTGGGACGAGCGTTATGTATGGGATTGACACAACCCCGTTGGGGTAGGTGGTTTGCAATCCGCACCCAAGGTAGCTCGGGGACTCGCAACCTTGGGCTTCGCCGACGCAATCCCTTCGGGATATCGGAACGATTACGAATGGAGAACAAGCAGGTTGGCCCGGCGAGCGGGTTTCTCTGGGCGGGGGCGACGGGCACATATCCCTTGTGGGCGACCGGCAGAACGCTCCCATGCCAAGCCGACAAAATCCCTTCGGGATATGGGACGGAATTACGTCTGGGATTGACGCAACCCCGTTGGGGTACGGATGGATTCTGTTGCACACCCAAGGTAGCTCGCGGACTCGCAACCTTGGGCTTCGCAGACGAAATCCCTTCGGGATAGAATGTTGCCATGGAATTAGTGGACAACTACCCGGTGAGCGCGATCGTCAGCGCGGTGGCGACGGCGTAGCCTAAGTAAAGTGCGACTTCGATCGGACAAAAAACTTCTAATTGCGACCGCTGTTGGTGTGGGTGCAACCCAGATCACACGCCATTGGATTGTGCTGGGTCTACTGCTCGTAGTTCTCTTGGGTAACGAAGTACTGGAGCGCCAGACTCCGAAGCGTGACAGCAATGACACCGAGGTCCACGGATCCGAAATAGATGTCCCGGGATTCCGCACCATGACCCGTCGGCTAAACTGACGTCATGCGCGCCCTGCCCCTGATCGTTCCCCCCGCCGTCTTCCTCGCCGGGATGTGCCTCGCCGGATTTCAACACGATCGCGGCTGGATCAAGGGTGGCATGGGCGTCCCGCCCATGGGTGACACGACCGTCCCGGTTGTGGACGAATCCGAGGACTGGGTCAAGCTCTTCGACGGCAAGACCCTCGACGGCTGGACCCCCAAGATCAAGGGCTACGCGCTGGGCGAGAACTTCGGCAACACCTTTCGCGTGAAGGACGGCGCGATCCAGGTGGGTTACGAGGCGTACGGCGGCGAGTTCAAGGGCCGCTTCGGCCACCTCTTCCACCGGGCGCCCCGGTCCAACTATATCCTGCGCCTGGAGTACCGCTTCACCGGCGAGCAGGTGAAGGACGGGCCGGGCTGGGCGTGGCGCAACAGCGGCGTTATGATCCATGGGCAAACCCCCGAATCCATGGGCAAGGACCAGGATTTCCCCGTCTCGGCGGAGGTCCAGCTATTGGGCGGGCCGGAGACCGGCGAGCGCCACACCGGCAACCTCTGCACGCCGGGGACGAACGTCGTCTACAACGGCAAGCTCTGGACTCAGCACTGCACCGACTCCAATTCGCCCACCTTCCGCGGCGACCAGTGGGTGCGGCTGGAGTTGGAGGTCCACGGCAGCGGCAAGATCGTCCACCGGATCAATGGCAAGGAGGTCATCAGCTACGAGAAGGTGCAGTACGACCCCACCGACGCCTCCGCCAAGCCCCTGATCAAGGCGGGGAGCCTGGAGATCTCGGGCGGGTCGATCAGCTTGCAGTCGGAGAGCCACCCGGTTGAGTTCCGGAACATCGAGATTCGGGAGTTGTAGCACGGGCGTCCCGCCCGGGGGGAATCAGGACCGTCCGGCCCCCTGATTCTCCTTGGTTGTTGCTCACCGGCGGGACGCCGGTGACACTCATGGACGAGACGTCCATGCCACGACCACCGGTGGAGTTCCGGAACATCGAGATCAAGGTGCTTTAGCGCATTGCCTGTATACGGTCGGCGTAGCGTTCCTTGACCACCTTGCGTTTGACCTTGAGCGTCGGCGTAAGCTCGCCCGATTCGATCGTGAACGCCTGATCGAGGATCGCATGCTTCTTCACCATCTCGAAGTTTGCCATCGTTTTGTTGATGGCGTCGATTTCCGACTTGATCAAAGACTTGACGTCGGGGTTTTCGCTAGCCTTGCCCAAATCGGCCACGCCGAGTTTCCCCTTGACCGCATCAGTGTTTGGAACTACTAATGCCACGCAGTACTCCATTCCGTCTCCTAGTACAACTGCTTCTTGGATAAATGGCGAGGAGCGGAGCTTGTTCTCAATTGGCTGGGGGGCGACGTTTTTGCCGTTGCCCAACACCAGCAGATCCTTTTTGCGGTCGGTGATCTTGAGATACCGGCCGTCATACTCACCGATGTCGCCGGTGTGGAACCATCCTTCCGAATCGATGGCCTGGGCAGTTTCCTCAGGGAGGTTCCAGTAGCCGACCATCCGGGCGTCGCCCTTGAAGAGGATTTCTCCATCGTCGGCGATTTTCAGTTCGACTCCGGGAAACACCTCCCCAACGGTGTCATAGCGGTTTCGATCTGGGTGGTTCACACAGACGCCCGAGTAGGTCTCCGTGAGACCATAGCCTTGAAGAATCACCAAACGAAATGCGCCAAAAAACTCGGCGACGTGAGCGGGTAGGGCAGCGCCGCCAGCCGCGAAGAATCGCAATCTTCCACCGAGTCGATTACGGATTTTCTGCCCGACGAGCCGGTCGGTCAGCCAGAACCAGGGGGCAAACTGGCCATGAAATCGCTTTTTGCCCTGCGAAAGTCCGAATTTGAAGAGTTTTTGTCGGATAGGCGGTTGCTTTTTCAGCCCGTCGAGGATTTTATCCATGGTGGACTCCAAAAACCGGGGAACCACGAGCATAACCGTCGGCTGAGCGCGGACGATATCGTTTGCCAAGGTCATGAGGCTCTTCGAGAAGGCGATCGATCCGCCGAAGCTAATCGGCAGATACTGGCCGTCGGTCCGTTCAAACACGTGCGACATCGGGAGGAAGCACAAGAATCGGTCATTTTCATCCACGGGCAGTTGGATTGGGATCACAGAGAACAGGGTGAGGAATCCGCGATGGGCAAGCATCGCCCCCTTGGGAAGCCCGGTGGTGCCGCTGGTGTAAATAATGGTTGCGATGTCATCGAGTTGGACAGAGTCGATGGTGGCATCCAGGTCCATCGGTTCGGCTTTTCCGGCCTCTTCGGCGAGTGAATCCGGTCCAAGGAGCACGCGAACCGCGACGCCCGCCATGTCGGCGAGCTTTTTGGCTTGGGACGCGTCGCCCACCACGGCAACTTTTGCCCCGCAATCCTGCACGATGTATTGAGCTTGATCGGCGGGCAACGTGGGATAGATGGGAACGACGATAATGCCGAGTGTTTGGCAAGCCCAATCGGTCAGCGCCCATTCGACGCAGTTTTCGCTCAGGATGACCAGGCGATCTCCCTTTGCCAGGCCCAGGTTTCTAATGATGGTGGCGAATCGTTGGACCCGGGCGTACAGATCCCGATAGGTTATTTCTTCGAAGCCCTCTTTCTTGGGCGCAAGCATCGCAATCCGATCAGCGAATCGGCGACACGAGGAACGCAGCATTGCGCCGAGTGAAGAGTGCTCCATAAGTTTGTGCATTGTATAGCTTCGGTCGTGATCCGGGCTAGTCGAGTCTGGGATTATTCAGCCTTACCTTGAATGGCCGAGAGGATGGAAATAGCATAGGGTTTGTCCAACGCGTCGTTGTTTACTTCGCAGCGAGCGCTGTACAGGCAGGCTGGGCAGCCGTCGGTACAGGGACAGGATTTCAGGAGCTGCAGCGAGCCACGCGCCCAACCAGTGAATGTTTCAAAGAGCTTCTCGCATAGCCCGACTCCACCGGGAGCCTGGTCATACACGAAGACCGTGGGGCCCATGCTGTCCGGGTGAAAGGCATACCAGGAACTGCCGAGATCGCCTCGATCACAGCCAGCCAAGACCGGTGCGAGCGTCATGAGTGCATGCTCCACGCCGTGCACCCCGCCGAGATAGCGGGCGGGATCATCGCCGGAAAGCCCATTTGGCAGGTTCGCCACAACGGCAATGGTCTCAAAGGTCTGGGGAGGCAGGTCAAGGTCCTCTATTCCGAGGACCGTGTCGCCGTCGATCGATTTACGCTTGAAGCCGATGACCGCGGTGGTCACTTTCACGCCGCTCAGCGAGAGATCTCCTTTTTGGCGGATCTGGATCTGCGGTTCGATGATGGACTGGACCATCGGTTGAGTGTAGAAGTCTGCGCTCAATGGCTCCAAGTGGGCCACGCCGGTTTCAAGGTCGAGATCGACCGAGACGAAAGTGGCTCCCCGGTGGAGGTAGATCGCCCCCACGTGGGCGTTTTGCATGGCTCGCCAACGTTCCATAGTGCCGAGCTCGATGCCGTTGTGCAGCAGGATGACTTGCTCGCCGCGCGAGCCACGGATGTTCACGTTCGGTGCGGGAGGTTCATGGGATGGGTAAAAGAAGAGGCCGTTACGGAATGAAAGCTCCCCGCTTCGATCCATGCTTTCCGCCAGGGCAAGGGCGGAGTCACCGAAGCCTTCGAACTCGGACGGGCTAATGGGTCGCTCGTGGGCCGCGCAGAGCAGGTGTTGAGAAAGGATTTGAGGATTGGTGGAATTGATGGTGACCGACTCGTTGCGCGCTTCAAGCAGTGTTTCCGGCTTCCGTAGCAAAAACTGCTCGAGTGGATCATTCTGGGCGACGAGGATGGCGATGCCGTCATGAACTCCCCGACCGGCACGTCCCGCCTGCTGAAAATAGCTGGCGATGGAGCCTGGGTAGCCATTCATGACCACGGCATCCAATCCGCCGATGTCCACGCCGAGTTCCATGGCGTTGGTGGCGCTGAGCGCCGTCAATGAGCCATTGAAGATGGACTGTTCGATCTGTCTTCGCTCCTTCGGCGTATATCCTGCCCGGTAGCTTTCGATTTGCTTGGGATCGGTGATGCCGCCACGCTTGAGCCGCTCCCGCGTGTATTTGAGAACCAGTTCGGCGGAGACTCTCGCTCGGCTGAAGGCAAGGGTGCGCTGACCCTTTTCAGCCAGCATTGCAATGACTTCAGAACTGGTGGCATTCGTGCTGAGTCGTTGCCCATTACCGATCTCTGGTGGATTCCAGAATACAAAGGTTCGGCGACCCTTGGGTGAGCCGTCTTGGTCGATCAGTGTCGCCTTCCGGCCAGTCAGCTTGGTGAACAGCTCGGATGGATTCCCAATCGTGGCGCTGCAGGCGATGATTTGCGGTCGGGAACGATGCCACTCGCAAAGGCGCAGCAGCCGGCGCAGCACGTTGGCCACATTGGAGCCGAAGACGCCGCGATAGACATGAATCTCGTCGAGCACGATGAGCCGAAGGGACCTGAGAAGCTTGGACCAGAGCTCATGCCCGGGAAGGATTCCGATGTGGAGCATGTCTGGGTTGGTCAGGACAATGTGGGATAGCTTGCGCAGGGAAGACCGCTGGTTTTGCGGAGTGTCTCCGTCATAGGTGCCAGCCCTCACTGAATCCGGCAGGAGTTGTTCCAACCGCGAAAGCTGGTCTTGGGCAAGAGCTTTGGTGGGAAAGAGGTACAGCATACGGGCCGCAGGCTCGGTGAGCGACCACTGGAGAGCGGGCAGGTTGTAGCAGTGCGTTTTGCCGCTGTTGGTCCCGGTGACAATGACCACGTCGTCGCCCTGCATGGCCGCATCATAAGCCAGGGCCTGGTGCGCGTAAAGTTGTGATTGGCCCAGGCTCTCGAGGCGTTCGGTCAACTGTGGATGGATGCTAGACCGGATCTGGCCCCATTTCGCTTCACGGGGTGGAAGAGTTTCAACGTGCGCGATCTGACTTTTGAGTTGGGGGTCGCGGAGGGTATCCGTCCAGGCGGAAGGATTACTCGCCGTCGTCGTCCTCTTGGTCAATGTCATCTTCGCTGTAATCGGGATTCTCGATTACTTTGACTCGCTTGCGCTGGACAATCTTTACGGCCCAAACACTGATCATGAAGAGGATCGACAGCGGGATCGCCATCATCAGCATGGTCAGCGGATCGTTGCTGGGGGTCAGGATGGCGGACAGGAAGAAAACGAACACGGTTCCGTGACGCCAGTATCGGGCGAGGGTTTGCGCGCTGAGCAGTCCGAGCGCGCCCAGGCCGTACACGATAACCGGAAGTTGGAACCCGAGTCCGAATGCCAAGATCAGCTTGACCTGGAAGAGAACCATCGATCCTGGTTCCTGGTAGAGGCTTGTACCGGGGAACTCTTCGAGGTAGGAAACGAACCATCCGATGGCCGCCGGCAGGCACCACCAGCAAAATGCGGCGCCCATCAGAAACAGCAGGACCGAAACCGGGGCGATTCTCCGCAGTGGGCGCTTTTCCGCATCCTTAAGGCCGGGGGCAATGAATCCCCAAACCTGATTCATCACAATGGGCATCGCAAGGACGAGACCAATGATGAACGACATCTTCATCTTGAAGATGAAGGGCTGCGTGAAATGGGTGAAAGGCTCC
Source organism: uncultured Armatimonadota bacterium (assembly GCA_946478935.1). The sequence goes on along the minus strand of CAMLEL010000096.1, from coordinate 1,475 downwards.
TTGTAATCTGCGCCTTTGGGGAGAGAATCCTTCAGGCCCTGTTGGACGATGTCATTGAAGAGTGTGTAGACGTAAGGCTCCAGAAACCAGCCGATCACCCAACCCAGCACGATGAACTGGATGCATCGGACCAAACGGTTCCGAAGCTCCTCAAGGTGCTCAAATAAAGTAGCACGCAACTCTTCCGGGTTTTCGGAAGAGTTGCGTTTGGAGAGTTTGGGCTGAGCGCTCAAATGGGCGCTTCCTTACTTTTCGAGAATGAAGATCGACTGCTGGCGAATTCTCAGGTACTGAACTTGCGCTGGCTGTCCGCCACCGCGCCCACCACCTGGAACACCAAATCCGCCGGGGCCTTGGCCGGGAGCTGCGGGAGCTCCTGGGGCGCCTGGGCCGGGTCCACTTCGCTGACCAAGTCGACCGCCACCCTCGGCTCCGCTGAGGCCCTTGCCACCACCGCCTGGGGCAGCAGGTGCTCCGGGTCCGCCGGCAGGTCCGCCAACTCCGGGGCCCATGCCCGCGCCTTGGCTTTCCATCTTTCGATCGATTGTGATGTCGCGAACGCTTTTGACAACGACACCCCGGTCAAGCGCGAACCAGATTGTCTCGGTGAGCTCGACTTTGTCATCGGCGAAGGAGCTACCTCGAGAAGCCAATTGCTGGCCCTCAATGCTCTTTGTGCCTTGGGCAATGGAGTTTCGAATCTTTGCGCAGGGGTGGCCCATTTCCCATTCCACGCCGAGGAATTCTCCGCGAGCTGGGAACTTGCTGGTCAGTCGGGTCGCCTCGTCCTTTTTCTCAAGGTCAAGGATTCCATTCTGGAATCGGGACTGCCACGAATCTCCGGGCCGAATCGCCTTCTCAGGAAGCGTGGGCAGCGGGAACAAAGCGTAGAGGTTGGTCATGACGCTCTCCCCGGTGGCACCGGAAGTGCCTTCCATCGGGAAGAAGCCGGGAACGGAGCCGAAGACTTCTCGACCGGTGCTGGTGATCCGCATATAGATCGGATGCATCATGTAGTCGTAGTAGCGCTGGGGCTCGGTGCTCTGACTTGTCGTCAAAACTGCGTAGTCTTTTCCGGGAGCCGTCAACGCTTGGATTCGAACGAGACCGTCCCCATTGCCATAGGAATTGTCCACGGCGTAAAGGAGCCGGATCTTCTCTGATTCAAGCGGAAGCTCGGCGGGGCGACCACCCGCACGGTTCTGACTGCCGGTAATGGTGGAAATTGCGACTCGCTGCTGCAGCGAGTAAACCAATTGGGTCTGCGGTTGGAATCGATAGCGCAACCGGAAGCCGTTTGCCGGAATGGCAATGCTGGCGGAGTTGGCCACGTTGAGGGTGACCGAAGAGCGATCCACGATTCTTGGATTCTGGTTGTAATCCACATAGAGGACTACCTCAAGGTTCACTTTGCCGTCGGCAATTCCGCGACCCTTGGTGTCCAAAACGTAATCGTAGTATTTGCCGTTCAGGGG
>CAMLEL010000095.1 GCA_946478935.1 uncultured Armatimonadota bacterium | reverse complement strand
CGCGTACACCACACCACGGTGATTCCCGCAACGGGCAGCCACATTCCTGCCGCGCCGTAAACTTTGGAGACCAGCGGACCCAACAGGACGATGAAGAGCGCGGGCAGCAGAGTCATCACGATCCATAAAACGATCGTTTTGGATGGGCCCAAATCACGCTCCGTGGAGCTCCCGACCCAAAACATCCACAGGATCAGAAATAGGAAACCTATCACTCCGAAGCCGGAAGTGAACGGGAGTTCAGCCCAAGGGTAGGTGAAGAGCGTCCACGGCTGGGATTGCCATCCAGGCGTGAGGATGATGTTTTCCATGCCCTTTCCGCCGGTGAACCACCAGATAAAGGCGAAAACCACCATCGACGCGATGATCGCGATCGTGACGGGCGCCGCCTGACGCCGATACCAAGACTGTGCCTGCCGAATCCCCATGAGTCTGTTGGCTATTATGCGTTGCTGCGTCTCACACCTTTGCCGTGGTGAAGCGCATCTTCAAGAGCGAGCGGATTTGAATGAGTGTAAATCCGATCAAGATCGCACCCATCACCCAAGCCGCCGCGGTGGCATAGCCAAATTTCAGGTACATGAAAGCGTTTTGCCACACCTCCAGGCCAATCGTGCGGGTTGAGTTCAGTGGCCCGCCCTGGGTCAATACGAAAATGTTCTCCATCGCCTTGAAGCCCGCAATAAAAACGCCCAACAGATTGATCAAGATGAGGGGCTTGAGGCCCGGCAACGTGATCTGGGTGATCTTGTGCCACCAGTTAGCACCGTCCAAGTCGGCCGCCTCATAGCGGTCTTCGCTGATGTTCTTGAGCGCCGCCAGATACAAGATGGAACCGGGTCCAGCCCCTGCCCATATGCCCGGAATCACGACGGCAAATATCGCCAGCGACGGGTTGCCAAGCCAGTCGTTCACCACCGGCCAAGCCTCCCAGCCCATCCAACCTCGCATGGGATTGATCACGTGCTCAATGATCGGACCCACCAGAACGTTCAAAAGACCCTGGTCCGTTTTGTCGTAAAACTGCTTCCAAAGGAACGCAATCACGATCGACGAGGTCATCGCAGGCAAGTAGAAAACGGTCCGGAAAAATACTTTGGCCCGCGGGATCTCGTTGAGGGCCAGGGCAAGAAAGATCGGCAGAAAGAAGCCGATGACGATGAGCAGAAACACGTAAAGGAAGCTGTTGTAAAGAGACTGGTAAAAGACCGGTTGGCTGAAGACTCCAATGAAGTTGTCAAGTCCAACCCAAGTTGCACCTTGAGTCACCTTGTAGTCTTGGAAAGCAATGGTCAGTCCCCGCGCCAATGGGTAATAGGCCCACGTAATGATGCTGATCGCAGCAGGCGCCAGACAGATCGCCATGAATGTATAAATCCGCATTCGACTGGAGCCGGCGGCGATGCGCTCGTCCACCACACGCTGATTCCTGATGGCTTTTCTGATGGCGAACCCAGCCCAAACCGACGCGCCGATAACCAAGGCCGTCAAGATTCCAAATGCCCAGATCCGCTGTTTCGCCAAGACCTCGGGCGGAATGTATCCCAGAAGCTTCTGGTTCATGTCCTTCTCCGTGGCCACGAGAATTTCTTTTACATCCTTGCCCGGCTCCAGACGGGCATTGTCCAAGGCTTGATCCAGAACAGAGTAAATCTGCTGACAGTTCTTGCCATAAGGTTCTGGATGACCAGTCTTGAAGAGTTCGTCATTGGCTTTGACATAGCTGGGATCAACATCCGCCAGATACTCCTGGTAGCCGAACTTCTTCAGCCACATCGGATTGACCAGGTTGCCCATTCCCAGCTCCACCATTTTTTCGGTGTTGATGCGGGCTGCCTCGTCGCCGGCAAAGAACTTGATGAACTTCCAGCAAGCTTCAAGCTTCTTGGGATCCTTAACCTGGGCGTTGATGGCCCACATGCCAGCGTTAATTTCATTGCTCGTTCCGGCGGGACCGGCCGGGAGCGCGCTGACTCCGATCAAGGAGGGAGGGAGGTCGGCATTACCCTGGAGCACCACGTCGTTTGTATATGAGAACCACATGGAAGTGTTTCCCAGGCGAACGTCGTCCCCGAATTTGGCGCTGACGGCCGCTGCGGGGCCTACCACCTCGCCCTTGGCGTTGCGCCACTTGTCCACTACCAGTTTCTTAAAGTAGTTCACCGCCGTGACGGCTTCCGGACTGTTGATCTTGGACTGCCAAATGCCAGTCTCGGTGGGGGCGACCACCTCGCCGCCTGCCTGATAGAGGAAGTTTTGCCAGTGATAGCCGGGAGGGGTCGAGAAAATAAACCCAAAACGGCCCTTTTGCTGTTGGCTGAGGATTTGGCAATAGCGATAGAACTCGTCCCAATCGCGCGGCGGCTTGTTCGGATCCAACCCTGCCTGCAGGAAGTGGTCCTTGCGGAAATAGAGTGCGACCGCCACTTGAAAGAATGGGACCGCGTAAATCTTGCCGTCGAAGCTGGTGAGCACTTTCTTGACGGTCGGGTTTACACGCTCCATGACTTCCCGGTCCTTTGCGATCAAATCGTCGAGGGGTCGGGCGAATCCTTGCTCAAGGAACGTGTAGTACTGCCGGAAATTGACGTAAAACAGATCCGGCGCCTTGTCTCCGGCCATGGACATCAGGAACATGTTGTCGGCCTGGTTGCCGTCTGCCAGCGTGAGGCCGCCCGCGTTGACCACTCGGACTCCTGGATTCTGGCGATGGAACTCCTCAAACACCGCACGACGCACCTGTGTGGTGGTGGCGGTCGCTTCTTTAGGTGGGATGCCATAGCCGCCACCCGCCATCATCCGAATCTGGATTTCTTGCGCAGGTGCGAGGGCAGCCATCAAAGCGGCCAGTGCGAGGAGCAGGAGTCGCATGTACCTGTGTATTGTAGACGTCCGAAGCCGTCCACTCATAACTTCCTAATAATCACCGCGTATCATTGAAGTCAGCACTGATGCGCGCGCTACTCGTGGAAGACGATAAGGAGATCGCCTCACAAATCGCGGCCAGCTTGGAAAAAGAGCGGCTCGAGGTGAATGTCGTTCATGATGGCGAGGAGGGTTTGGAAGAGGCGCTCAGCCGTAGCTATGGCATCGTCGTGTTGGATGTCATGCTGCCCAAAATGGACGGTTGGGAAATCTGCGATGGGATCCGGCGAGCAGGCATCACAGCTCCCATCCTGATGCTGACCGCTCGAGACTCAGTGGAGGATCGAGTGCGCGGCCTGGAAGGAGGTGCGGACGACTATCTCCCCAAGCCGTTTGACGCCCGTGAACTCACCGCCCGGGTCAGAGCCTTGCTCCGTCGCGACGCGATTCATCGCACGGGACGCATTGAAATCGAAGATCTCATCATCGATACCCACGCTCAAACGGTGGAGCGAGATGGCATCCCTATCAAACTCACGCCCCGCGAGTACAGTCTGCTGGTTGCATTGGCCCGGAACGAGGGTCGCATCCTCACCCGTGAAGTGATTCTTGAAGATGTTTGGAACAATGAGGAAAGCCTGGATAACACCGTAAACTTCCATATCACTTCCTTGCGAAGGAAAGTCGACTTGGCGAGTGACCGCAAATTGATTCATACCGTACACGGGTTTGGATACACGCTTCGCCGGTCGGGAGGAATGGACTGACCTTTGGCTTTCAATCCCTTCGGGCTCGGTTAACCCTTTGGAATGTCTTCATCATGGCGGCAACCCTGGTCGCTTTCGGAATTGGCATCCTGTTCCTCAACCAAAACCGCCTTTCGAGCGAGATTGATCGCGACCTGAGAGAACGGGCATCCCGATCGCGAAGGCCGTTTGAGCCAGGCAGTCGACGCCGAGGTGGCGGTCCGGATGGTCCGGGACCAGGACCCGGTCCCCGCAGGATGGGTACGCCGATGGGGCCCGATCAGCCGCCAGGACCGCCACCGTTCAATGGGCTGCGCCCACCCGGAATGGACGATGAAGAGTTCCGCATCCTGAATCTGCGCCGCCCGCGCCAGTTCGATCAGAACTTGGAGGCTCTCTCACAACCGGGCGATGTACCGTTCGACATGGATGCCGCCAAACGCGTCCTCGCCACCGGAGAACTCACTTACTCAAACGTCGAATTTGAAGGCGAACCTGTGAGGGTCTACACAATGCCATGGCGTGATCAACGAGACATTATTGGGGTCGCGCAGGCGGCCCGAGAAACTCGCGATCTCGATCGCCTGTGGCGCTCGCAACTTCTAACGCTAGCCATCTTTTTGCCAGCCGCCCTTGCAATTGCTGGGCTTGGCGCATTGTTTTTGACCGGTAAAGCGATGCGTCCTATGCGCCAGATGAAGATCTCGGCTGACCGTATCTCAGGCACAAACCTCAGCGAGCGCCTGGAAGTGGTCGGCACAGATGAGTTCGCGGATCTTGCTATCACATTCAACGCGATGATCGGACGCCTGGAGGATTCATTCGCACAGCTTCAAGAAGCTTATGAGCATCAGCGCCGATTCTCTGCCGACGCATCGCACGAACTCAGAACACCGCTGACCAGACTCAAACTGGCCGCAAGCACGGCTCTCAGCGCGGACGCCACCGAAGACGAGCGCCTTCACTCCTTACGTATTGCCGAAAAAGAAGCCGATGGGATGACGAAGCTGGTCAACCAGCTCCTCATCCTCGCCAAGGCCGACGCAGGACAGCTCGCATATAACCGCGTCAGACACGATCTTCGGGTGATTGCAAGCGAGGCGATCGAGAATATGCACTCCACCTCAACTCCAATCAAAACGGACTTTGAGGATCACGCCGTCTACGCTGAAGTGGATCCGGATGCCATTCGCCGAGTGATCGAGAATCTCTTGGAGAATGCCGTTCGGTACTCGGGTGAGGGCACGATCACGGTAAAGGTCATCAACAATCCTGAACCAACGGTCACGGTTGCAGATACCGGTCCAGGAATTGCACCCGAGCACCTGCCCCATCTGACCGAAAGATTCTATCGAGCGGATGTTTCCCGCACCGGATCTTCTGGTGGAACCGGTTTGGGCCTTTCCATTTGCAAGACCATCATGGAGGCTCATGGCGGGATGCTGATCATTGAAAGCGAAATTGGCCACGGCACCTCAGTCTCGGCAAAATTCTAAGAATTTCTGCCAAAAGTTGAAATCAAACAATTCCCTCATAGAATTGTCATAGAAGAGAGCTACCTAACCACTCAATTGAGCAGGAGGGGTGAAAAATGAAGAAGACACTTATGACAATCATGGCCATGGCGGCCGTTTGTGCGATCGGTTTCAGCCAAGAGTCCGGTCCTCGCGGAGGCGGATTCGGCGGACCTCAAGGGCCCGGGATGCGCGGCGAACCCGGTATGGGCCCGGGTCGGGGGATGGGCCTTCAAGGTCCCGCTCTACTGATGAATCCCAGCGTTCAGAAGGAACTTCAACTGACCGAAGACCAAAAACTTCGGCTTGGAGAATTGATGCCTCGCAGGGGGCCCGGCGGTCCTGGTGGGCCGGGAAGACCGGGTGGACCAGGCGGTGAAGGACGCGGCCAGTTCGGTGGACCTCCTCAGGGAGGGCAAGGTGGCGGACAGGTTGGCCCTCCCCAGCGCGGCGGACAAGGGGGGCCTCCGCAAAGAGGAGATCAGCGCGGCCCTGGCGGACGCGATGGACAGGGTCGAGGCTTTGGCGGCCCGGGCGGACCTCAGAACCTGGAAATGGAAAACAAGATCAAGGAGATCTTGACCGCTGGGCAGTACAAGCGATACCAGGAAATCAACCTTCAACAACAGGGAGCAATGGCGCTTCTACGACCCGACCTTGGCGAGCGACTGGGCATCACCGAGGACCAGCGAGCTCAGATGCATGAAATCCTGCAAGCCAACCGGCCGAACTTCGGCCCGCCCCAAGAAGGTCAGCGAATGGACCCTGAGAAGATGCGCGGCGAAATGGAGCGTCATCGAGAGGCCCTTAACGCCAAGTTGATTGGTGTGCTCAACAATAGCCAGCGATCGCAATGGAACTCGATGCTCGGACGGGCATTCAAGATCGAGCATCCGCAGGGTGGACCCGGCTTCGGAGGACCTGGGGGTCCCGGAGGTCCGGGGGGACCAGGCGGCCGAGGAGGTCGTGGAGGCGGCGGCTTCTAAGCCACTCAAACATTAACGAAGGCTCCCTCCGGTTTCGGAGGGAGCCTTCTTGATCTATCTCGCCTGACTAGTCCAGACGCCACCATTTCTTGATGAACGCCAGGTAGATCGCGTGTCGGTCGCGATTACTCATATCGCCGCCCATCCCGTGTCCGCCAGTTGGGTCCAAAGCAAGTTCGACCAAGTCCCCCTTTCCGTACTGCAGCAATTTCCGGTAGACGGCGACCGTATCTTGGAACAGGACGTTGGTATCTTCCATTCCGTGTAGCAGGAGAAGGGGCGACTTCAGATTCTTGGCAGTACTTGTAAGCGAATACTTGTCAAGGTCTTCTGGCTTGCCCAAGCGCGAATCCCCAATGACGCCACCGGTGTACCACGTGTTGTAGTTCTGCCATTCGGTGGGTCCTGCACCAGCGATTCCCAGCGTAAACACATCCGGCGCCGTATAGAGGCACATCTGAGTTTGGAAACCTCCAAAAGACCAGCCGTTAATGCCTACTCGCTTCGGATCTACATTGAAATTGGCGATCAAGTACTTCACGCCATCGGTCAAGTCCTCCACCTGCGCCTTCCCCGGTGCGTTCCAATTCGCCTTGCCGAACTCCGATCCGTAGCCACTTTGCCCCCGAGGGTCAATTGTTACCGTTACGAACCCATACTTTTGGGTTAAGTACATGTTGAAGAGGTAAGCCGTTGAATTAAACGAGCCATCGATCACAGACTTACCGGTGCCCAGCGGTCCGCCGTAGACGTAAATCATGAGCGGTCGCTTGGCTTTTGATTTCTTGAGGTCCTTTGGAAGGAACATGAACCCGTGAATCGTCTGACCATGGCGATTCTTGTATGCGAAGATCTCCGGCTTTTGAACGTTGATCTTGTTGAATTCTGTCGATCGATGGGATTGAGTCAACTCCTTCTCAGAGCCGGTTCCGAGTGGAACGAGCGTGAGTTCTCCAATCTGGTTCCAGTTGCCAAAAGTGGTGGCTGCCTGACGTTGAGCATGGTCCAAGGCAACGCTCTCACTATAGTTTCCGTCCTGGTGCGAAAGCTTCGTGTAAGCACCGGTCGCAACGTCGACTCGGTAAAGCTGCATTTTCGCCGGGCTGTCCTTACCTGCTCGCACCAAAATTGAGTTGCCGTCCTTCGATGCTTCGAGTGGATAGACCTCAAAGTCACCTTTGCTGACTTGGCTGGCAGACTGAGTCTCAGGATCAATCACCCACGCATGGCGGAAGCCACTATTCTCCAGCAGAGCAATCACCTTCGAGCCGTTCGGCAGAAAGAAGGGTGAAGCCAAGCTGGGAGACCGATGCTCGCCGTCATGAGTGGTCTTGTAAATCTGCTTTAGAGTTTTCGATTCAACATCTGCGGTCCAAAGCGCCAATTCCTTCTTGTCACGCTTCCAACTGCCGAAGACGAATCGCTTTCCATCGGGTGACCACGGTTCTGAGTTGACGGATGTTTCCTGGTATTCCTCACCGCCCGGGAACTTCCAAATCTCCCACGGCTTGCCGTCGTTCTTTGGATTCGCCTCCGGATCATCATTCAAATCATACAGATAGATGTAACTTTCCGAGTTGAACTTGTCATCCGCAACGCCACGATTCGTCTTTTTCGCTTCAGCAAAGCGATTTCGGTAAACGATGTAATCGACCTGTCGGTCCGCTCCCAGAGTCCGGCCGCTGAAGATGACCAATTTGTCTCCATTCGGCGAGATCATGTAGCCCTGCAAAGGCATGTTGTTAGGCAGGGAAGGATTCAACTGCCGTACAACCGGACTGTCGAAGCGCATGGAGTAAACACCGTCCCCACGTCGGAAATAGAATCCACGATCATCCTTCGCGTACTCAGGCTGGGATTCAGAATCTCGAGTCTGGGTGAGTCGAGTTGGTTTCGAAT
>CAMLEL010000094.1 GCA_946478935.1 uncultured Armatimonadota bacterium | reverse complement strand
TTCGGCTCTTGTCGCCCATGCCGGAGACATCAAGTCGCGCGGCATCACGTGCACGTTCCTCGGCTTTGGTCCCGACTACAACGAGGAACTCTTGGCGGGCATGGCCAAAAAAGCGGGCGGAAACTACTACTACATCCCGAGACCCGACCTCATCCCCGAAGTCTTCCGGACAGAGTTGGAGAAGTTGATGACGGTCTCTGCTCGCAACCTGAAGCTGGATATCAAACTCAGCAGGTGGGTTTCGATGCGCGGACCCCAGGCCATGCCGTCTGGCGAAGTCCACATCGACTTGGCCGATTTGGAACGTGGCTCCACCTTGCAGCAGGTCATCGACCTTGAATTCCAGAATCATCCGCTCGGCTGGTACCGAGTTGCTGCCGGACGTCTGACTTATGACGACACCACGACCGGCAAAACAGAAACGATCGATCTCGACTTCATCCTTGAATTCATATCGGATTCCGCCAAGTACTCTCTGCCCCAGAATCCTCGAGTCTCGCAAGCGGCTCAGATCGCCCAGGCGAGTCGCGTCGTCGAGAAGACGATCATGGGGCTGAAAACGGGCCAGATCACCACAATGGGTGCCATCTCCGACCTGCAGAAGACCCAAGCTCTACTGCTCAGCGAGGGCCGCACTGGCGAGGCGCAGGAAGTCACCATGGCCCTCCGAGCTCTCCAGTCGGGCGACACCAGTGGTGCCGAGAAAACGCTGATGGGAACGATGGTCAACTTGGACCAAGGTAAGAAGCAGAACTAATGTGGATCTTGATGAATGACAGCTTCTTGTCGATCGTTTCTCACCGGACAAAGCCAGACACTCTTTTGGTGCGATCCCGCATCGCTGGTGATATCGAGCGCGCGATCCCTAATGCCGTCGTGTACGAAGATGTGTCGGCGGATTATCGCTTCCGCTCCGACGTCCCTCTGGAGGCCGTGCAGGCCGCCTTGTCCGAAGCCTTGGGGAAAGTCAACTACGATAACTTTAAAGCGAGTGTCAAAGACGGCAAGAGGCATTCCGCTTACATGTCAGTCTGGAGTGCGCTCGCCAACGCCTTCCGATCTGGCTGATTAGCGCCTGGTCAGTCGAGCCAGGGTTGCTTCCATGATCGGAGTCGTTTGTGCGCTGACCGTATAGACCAGCGCTTCTCTGTAGATTCGTTGAGCCGGATGGCGCAATGAGTTCGCCGCCCCGCTCGATGCCGTAACCGCCGCATGAGCGCATCGAACGGCAAGGTCGATCGCCCAGGCTCGGACCGAAAGTCTCGCCTCAGTTGTTGACTCCTCCACGCCTCTTTGTGCTTCTTCCGTTGTCGCTCGACAATCCTCGAGTTCGGTGGTCAGACTTGTGTGGGCATCCTTCAAGAAACCGAGCCCGCGCCTGTCTGCCGCCGCGCCGAGCACGTCTAATCCCGCCCAAGCACAGCCAATCGCGAAGTGACCCTGGAGCGCGATGTTGATCATGTCATTGTTTTTGATCCAGTCGACCGGCTTGATAAACACGACCTGACCCTCACTCACCAACCAATTGCGAAAGGTGCCGCTAACTGTCATCGCCGTTTCCATTGCCGCCAGCTTCATCGGTTCCGAAAACTCGATCTCCACAACTTCTGTAAACGGAACGATGGCAAAGACGGCCTCGCCTGAAGGCAACGTCGCGCCCACCATGAATTCCGGAAAAAGGCTCCAACCCGTGATCCACGGCACTTGGCCATTGAGGATGAATCCGTTTTGCACGGGCGTGGCCCGCATGATCGGCTCGCCGGGCCGTCTCAGCTGACTGAACCCAATGCCCACAAGTCGCTGTCCGTCAGCCATTTTGGGGAGGTACTCCGCTTTGAGAGCTTCATTATCGGATTTCGCCAACATTGAGGTTGCGCTCTGGTGCTGGGTCTGTAAGAAGGCCAACGATCCAGAGGCCCGGGCGACTTCCTCTTGAAAGTGCCGGAAATCGGGCTCCGACATGGCAGGTCCTCCGTAGGCGACGGGTCGCTTCATTGCCATCAATTGGCGTTCACACAATCCGTCTAACGCTTCCCTTAAGGCATCTACCGACTGGTCGATCTCTTCCGCTTTTGGCCGGACTGACTCATGCAGGTATTGGATCGCACGCTGCAGGAAACCATCCATCAGGAAGATTCGGCAGGTTCCTCTGCACCTGAGAAAACTAGCTTTGAGAAGTCGCCCGCCGCCAGCAATTGCTCTGCACAAGCGTGCATCAAAGTCAATCTGGCATACCGGACTTGATCCTCTTCTGCCATGACCATGGTGCTGTCAAAGAACTCGTTAATCGGTTTCTCTAAAGCCCGCGAAAGGGTCACAACGTCCTCATACCGTTCATCTTCAACCGCCTTGCGTACTTCGCTGTCACGGACCTTCAGGGCCTGTAACAGAGAGAAGCCGGATTCCGATTGAAGATGGTCGGCATCGATCTTCTGCAGAGGTTCCTCTTCCGCAAAGTCAGCTTCCTTCTTCCGGGCGGCAGCGACAATGTTGAGGGGTCGCGTCGCCGCCTGAACGAATCGCTCCTCCCGCGCCAGGGACTCCAGGCTCTTGATTCGCATCCGAATCCTTCGCGGCATGGCGTGCTCATCTTGCTTGCGGTCCAGCAGCGCCGCATCTAAAATGTCATGCCGGACATTCGGCAGCAGCGACTCATAGCGCGAAGCAAACACGCTGGCCAGCGCCTTCAGCGCGACTTGCTCGTCCAACTCGACTCCCTGCTCACGATAAAGTGATATTGCGTACGAGAGGAGCTCTGAATAGGACGGAATGGGCTTGGTCCACATCATCGCCGCCTCGATCAAAATCGTCGCCGCCCGTCTCAATCCAAATGGATCGCTGGAACCAGACGGTTCCAAGCCCAAACCTAAATAGCCGGCAAGCTTGTCGATCTGGTCGGCCATCGTCACGCGAACGGCGGTCTTGGCGCACCCAGAATTGATGTTCTGGTTTCTGCCAAGGTCGTAGTGCGAGGCAATCGCCCAGGCAACATCCTCGAGCATCCCTTCCCGACGGGCATATTCACTTCCGATGATGCCCTGAAGGGCAGGAAGCTCGCTAACCAGCCCTGTGGCAAGATCTGCCTTGCAATAGAGTCCGGCGGTGCGGGCGAGCACTTGTTCCTCCTTATCACCCCCGGTCACGACTCCAATGCGCTCGGCCAGCTTGCTGAGTCGTTCGGCTCGCTGTCGAACATTGCCCAGCTTTTCCTGAAACACGATCGTGGACGTCCGTTCCAGGAAGTCTTCCATCGACTTCTTCCGATCTTCCGAGTAGAAGAAACGGGCGTCGTTGAACCGGGCATTCAACACCCATTCGTTGCCGATTCGCACGGTATCGTCTTCGCCAGAGTTCCGGATGAATACAAATCGATTCGTCAATTTTCCATCGGAGCCCTGGACGGGAAACATTTTTTCATGCTTGGCCATCGCGGTGATAAGCACCGGTCTTGGTAGTTCCAAGAACTCAGGTTTGAACTCGCCTTGGACTGCCGTTGGCCATTCCGTCAGGTAAACATTTTCATCGAGCAGCGACTCGGTCAACAGCGGTTCACCATTCGCCACCTTCTTTGCCGAGTTGCGAATAAGTTCCAGCCGAACCTCTGGATCAGGCTCCACCTGGCGCTCTCTTAACCCTTGCACCAGTTGGGCGAGAGTCTTGGCTTCAAATGGCTCTGGCGAATAGAATCGATGGCCGAGAGAGAATGACCGGGACTCCACATTCTCGACCGCGAAAGGAACGACCTCACCGCCTACCGTCGCCAGAATCCAGCGGATTGGACGCGCAAACCGCATCCGCGAGGAACCCCACCGCATGGTCTTCTCAAAGGTCAATCCTCGAATAGCCTGCGGCAGAAGGTCCGAGAGCACTTCCTGTGCGCTTCGTCCTTCAACCCTCTTCTCCGCCCAAACGTATTTCGAATCGCGCCGCAACTCGCTCGGTTCGAACCCATTACTTCGGCAGAACCCCTCCAACGCTTTGGTCGGATTCCCGTCGGCATCGAATGCGGCCTGAAGTGCGGGCCCCCGCATTTCCTTTACTTCCTCAGGCTGTTTCTCGATGATTCCGGACACCGATACGATCAATCTGCGTGGCGTGCCCATTGCGGTAGCCTTCCAACCTTCCTCAAGGATCTTCGCGGCGCCCAGTTGCTGCACGATCTTGTCTTTGAGATCGGTAAAGGCCCTTTCCACAAACGAGGCAGGAAGTTCCTCGCATCCAAGTTCGAGCAGTAGCTCTGGCATAGGATGGAGAGTTTACTCGTGTGAGTTCCCTATCTGACTGGCGGATATAGCGCCAGCGCAGCCGCACCGTAAAGGCCCGCATCCGTTCCAAAAGGGCTTGGAATAGCTCCTGCAGCCTCCACATGAGGTCTCAGCCAATCTGACAGTCCCACAGAGCCCGCGACGATAACTTCATCCGGGAAGTAAAGATTGCGAATGGCCGTCAGGGCCTCATCAAATGCCAAGGTCGCGACTCTCTTTTGGTCTGCGGTCGGAGTAGTCGAGAGATTCAGCCCGCCCAAAACGGCTTCAAAAGTAGCCCCCGTGGACATCGCCAGGTCATTGATCCGTGGGTACTCCCCGCGCCTGCCCGACCAGATTCGACCTTCTTCCACAAAGCCGCACCCAACACCCGTGCCAAGCGCCAAGGTCGCCAACCTCCTACCCGCGAATTCAGGGAGACATGAATGCCCCCACGCTGTTGCATGGCCGTCGCCATGAGCAAAAGTCTGAACGCCCAGGGTTGATTCAGAGAACTCGATTCCAATTTGATCCGGCATCAAATACTCCTTGGCATTCCAGCAGATTCCGCTCCTGGGGTCGACGATTCCCCCCGTGCTGACTCCGATTCGCTGCACGCCGTGCTCGCCCGCCTTCCCGCGAATCCACTCCAAGCGGTCGATGCGATTCGGTGGATTCGGAATCCGCTCGCTCGAAACGAGTTTCCAATCGGGTGAAAAGACTCCGAATCGTAGCCAGGTCCCTCCGATATCGACGGCTCCGATGTTCGTATTTGCTGGCGTCAGCGGCATTAGTGCACGAGTTTGCTTGACGGGATCGTTCAGGGCTCCACCCACGACGACTCCGGCCGCACCGATGCGCAATGCCGCCTCCACTTGCCAGCGCTCCGAATAACGGCCCTCTGCAATGATCGGAGTTCCAAGCTCAGCCAACTGCCTGACAAGCTCCAAATCTGGACCCTCTTGGTTCTGACTTTCGGCCGTGTATCCGGCGAGCGTCGTTCCAATCAAGTCTGCGCCGCATTGCTTGGCGTACCTCGCCGAATCGATTTGATCACAATCCGCCATCGCCAAAGCGCCCCCATCATGGATTCTCTGAATGAGGTCCGACAATTGGCTGCCATCTGGCCTTGATCGGCGCGTGCCATCCAAGGCAATCACTTCGCACCTTTGATCCAGGAGGAGGTCGATTTCCTTTGTCGTTGGCGTGATAAACACCTCGCTTCCAGAGGTGTTCGCCTTGATCAATCCAATTGTCGGGACAGAGGCGCCTTCTCGGATTCGCTTGATGTTGGCGACTCCCTGAAGCCGCAGAACTTTCACACCCTGATCCAACGACGCCCTTGCCAACTGCAGAAGCGTTTCTGGATGGTCGACCGCCGAATTCGGGCTTGCCTGAACGGAGGCGATAAGAGGACATTGCCTTAACAAATCCAAGAATAGGTCGACGTGCACTGGCCGAGTTTACGCTCATAATCAAACTCGTTTTGAGTGTTGTGCATTTGATTAGCCCGATGGCTAATCCTTGGGGCGGAACGGAGCAGCGGTATCTTTCCTTGTTCGAAATCCTTGGCGAGCATGCTGAGGTCCGCCTATGGTCTGAGGAGAAGCCACATCCCTACTACCTCGGACGGGCTCCCATCCAAAGAATTGCCCCTCCGCTGGACTTCCCCAAGCGAGGAACGCTGGTGTTCGTCGGGACCTTTTTCTTCACCGGCGCTTGGGTCCACCAGTCTGAGGCAGAGCGCATCATCCTGATCCATAACCTGGATCAGCCGCGATGTCTACGTGAGTTCTACGGCAACCTTGTAAAGGCGAACCTTCCCGATCCCGAGGTCCTTTTCGCATGTGAAGCATTGAAGACATCAACTCCTGAGATTCCCGGCCAGGTACAAGATTCTCCCATCGATATTCGCCGATTCACGCCCAAGCCCAAAGTTGATGGGCGCTTCACGATTGGTCGCGTGAGTCGTGACGTGCCGGAGAAGCATCATCCTGATGATCCCGATCTGTATCTTCGACTTGCAGACCTGGGTGTTCGCGTTCGCATAATGGGCGGAACCTGCCTGGACCTGAAACACGAACTCATCGACCTGTTGCCCCAGGGCGCGATGCCGGTACCGGAGTTCCTATCCAGCCTGGACGCGTTCTATTTCCGGACCCATCCTTCGTGGTTTGAGACCTTTGGGCGGGTCAACTTTGAGGCCCTTGCCTGCGGACTTCCGATCATTGCCGAGCGTCGCCAAGGCTACGTCGACCGGCTCACCGCCAATTCAGACTCACTGCTGTTCAACTCTACGAACGAAGCGGAAGTGGCGATACTGAGAATCCGAGACGATCTCGAACTCCGACGTTCAATGAGCTTGGCCGCTCGCGAAAAGGCAGAACGACTTTTTGGCCCAGAATTCCATGCCGAGATCCGGCAGTTCTATCTCGGCGCATAATCAGCCTTGGATTCACCATGGTTCATCTGATCAATCCCATGCGAAACCCCGCGGGCGGGAGCGAACATCGGACGATGGATCTGTTCGAGATTCTTGCCGCCGATGGCGATGTGCAGATCTGGTCGGAAGAAGAGCCCAATCCAGCCTTTCTGGGCAGCGTGCCAATCCAGCGGATCGCCCCGTCACGGTTCCCGCGGAGTGGCATCGGCGTGTTTGTCGGCTCCTATTTCTCGATTGGCCCTTGGATCAAGGCAGCCAATTTCCAGCGAGTCATCCTTGTGCAAAACCTGCCGCAGCCCGAGCGCCTGCGTCAAGTCAACGCGGCCCTTCAGTCAGCCGCGGGTCGAGTTATTGAGGTCGTCTATGCCAGCAGCTCGATAGCTCAATTGACCCCCGACCTGCCCGGAAGGATCGAGCCGTCCCCGATTGACCTCGCCCAGTTTCACAGCCCCAATCCTCAAGCGGAATTCGTCGTCGGCCGTCTAAGCCGGGATGTTCATGAAAAACATCATTCAGAAGATCCCCGGCTCTATATGCAATTGGCGGACATGGGCATTCCGAGTCGCATCATGGGCGGAACCGTATTGGGCGACCTCGGTCCCTATATCGAGATTCTTCCGGAGAATTCCGTTCCTGCAAACGCTTTCTTGGCTAGCTTGGGATGCTTTGTCTATCGCACGGATCCCGCTTGGACCGAGGCCTATGGACGAGTCGTGTTTGAAGGGATGGCCGCATCGCTTCCCGTGATTGTGGAACCCCGGCATGGGTATGCCGAGTTCCTCGAAGATGGTGTCGATTCCATCTTCGCCAAAACGACCCCAGAATTCGTCGCTGCGATCGAGCAGTTGAGGGACAACTCTGACCTGCGAAAGCAAATCGGCGCCAACGCTCGGGCCACCGTCGAACGATTGTACGGCGACGAGTATCGGCGTCGCCTGAGCCAATACTATTTCGGAACTCGCGGTACAACTTAGACCCCAAATGGCAGACTACGATATCGGTTTTCTCGGTGGAGGGCAACTTGCAAGAATGTCGATCCAGGCGGCCCAGCGGATGGGTTTGCGATGCATCTCCCTGGATCCAACTGCGGATTCGCCAGCCGCCGGGGTCGCCGATGCCATGGTGGGCCGTCTGGATGATCCCGAAATGATCGGCATGCTTGCTTCCCAATCGCGCAGGCTGACTCTGGAAAATGAATTCATCCCTGGCGAGGCGATTCGCGCCGCCAATTTCGATCTCCATAAACTACTGCCCGGAATCGACTGTTTGTCAACCATCCAGGACAAATTGGCCCAGAGAAACGCCCTTTTGAATGCCGGTGTTCCCTCTCCGCCCGCGATTGCC
>CAMLEL010000093.1 GCA_946478935.1 uncultured Armatimonadota bacterium | reverse complement strand
GCTGCAGTTCCTGTACTACGTGCAGAACGACGGCGGCATGCCCGAGCTGGGCCTCGCCAACGACGAGTTCAAGGACCACGGCCACCTGCCGTACCAGATCTACATCCGTGAATCGCGCCGTATCCAGGCAAGGTTTACGGTATGCGAGCAGCACGTTTCAACAGCGGCGAATCCAGGGAGGGACCGTGCCCCAGAGTTTCGGGACAGCATTGGCGTCGGTGCATATCGGATCGATCTACATCCGAGCACAAACGGCGTCAATACGATCGATACCAGCACGCTGCCATTTCAGATTCCTCTCGGCTCGCTGATCCCGATTCGGATGAGAAATCTGTTGCCAGCTTGCAAGAACCTTGGCGTCACGCATATCACCAATGGTTGCTACCGACTGCATCCAATTGAGTGGAATATCGGAGAATCGGCGGGACTCCTGGCCGCGCACTGCATTGCAGAGAATCAGGAACCCATGGAGGTTTGGGAGCAGGAGGAAAAACTGGGGAGTTTCCAGGATCGGTGCCGCGAAACCGGCATCGAACTGGAATGGCCGACTCTTAGACCGCTTTAGGCGCCGTCACCTGTCGATGGAGGCGGCTCTGCGCTGACGGGAACGGTCGGCGTTTGGACAGGCGCAGTCGTTGTCGTCGTGGGTCGGCGGCGACGCTTGCGCTTGCGCTTGGGAGTTTCCCGGCGGGTGTTCAGCGCCGTCACGGTGACATCCACCTGCGGTTCGGAAAAGTCACGTTTGGGCTTCTCTGATTCTTGTTCCGGGCTTGTATCTGGCGATTTCTGGCCCGTCACTTCCTGGACTCTTTCGCGAAGCTCAGCGGGAACTTTGGACTCGACGCGCGGACCCACCATGTAATAACCGATCGCACCCAACGATAGGGGCACGATAAACCATTTAATCACCATCCCAAGCGGCGTCAGCTTCGATCCCATTCAATTCAATTGTACCAAGGGTAACCTTTAGCTCCAAACCCAATGCCGATCGACGTTTCCGAAGGTTCTCTCGAACTCTCCATCGAACTTTTGGAGGCTGTTACACCGACCCGGACAAGTTATCCTTTCCCCTCATTACGCCGTACGGGGCGTATCGATTCGCGGGTATTTCGAACAGTTATTATCGAGAATGCCTTTTTGCGGGCGACGGTTGCTCCTCTCTTGGGCGGCCGAATCATTCGTTTTGAAGACAAGCGATCCCAGATGGACGTGTGGCCGTTCCAGCTTCAACTGGCCGTCCTCGACGGAGGTCCGAGGGGAGTTCAATGTTCTGCTGGATTGGAGGTACTTACTTCGGCGACCAGTCGCCTGAATTCCATGGGAACGATGTCGTTCGCGATGGACTTCGACGGGGAATCAGAGTCGGCCAACGGAATCTGGTTGTCCGAAATCTGCGGCGATGGATTGAGTCTACACATCCGGTATTCGATGCCAGAGGATCGCCCGGAACTCGAAATCGAGTGTCGAGTCTTCAATCGAACGCTCGAGTATCTGCCTTACAACGGCGGATTGCGAGTTGACGGCGCGGACTTTGAGCGGATTGGCGACGGGTGGCGCACCGGAAGCGGAAGCGGATTCTGCCTGACTTCAGAAAACCAAGCGCTGGGCCATGCAGAAGACTCCCAATTGCTGCGCTTCGAATCAACCCGGTATCTTGCACCCCGGCAATTGGAGGTTTGGAAGGCAAGGCTGACACCAAATCGTATTGCCCATGTGAAAGGTGTGTCGGGCGGGTTCTTTGCCGGTTGGTCCGACGCTGCCTTGGAATTGGAGTCGGCAGGACCGCGAATCCTTGGCGGGAAGGTCGTCATCCAGACCCGTTCTGGCGAGTCTCTGGAGATGCCTTTGGACCTCCACACGGAGCAGCCGGTTTCCATCGATCTTGCCAGCCTTCCGAGCCAAATCGAACAGTTGGCCTTACTCGATCGCGACGGCACTGCACAACTTGTCTTACCGGAGGCTGAATGGGTGATGCCCTCTCGCGAGCCGATGCCGGCTCCCGATCGAATTGGAGCGTTCCAAATGGATGAACAGGCGCTCCATGCTGCGACATTCGATGTGAAGAGTCGGCACTGGGCGCACCTTTGCCTCGGCTACCGCAAACTGAGTGAATCAGATCCTATCGGTGCGGCACGACACTTCGAGCAGAGCCTGCTGTTCAACGCCGAGGATCATCTGGCTTGGTTATTCAAAGCGATTTGTGATCGTTTGGCCGGCCATGTCGACGATGAAAGGCCCGAACTCTTAAATGCTCACTTTTTGGCGCCATTGGAACCGGGCCTGCGGGCCGAGAGCTACCTGGCGGCGCCCTCTCAGGTGAAGGACAAGAGTCCCCTGCTGAATGCGTTTGAAGAGACCCCAGAGGCATTTGTCGAAGTAGCTTGTTTGCTGCTGGAAGCCGAACTTTGGGAAGAGTCTGCCAAATGGCTGGACGAAGCCCTGAGGCATGCAGACTTGGCAATGCTCCGGTACCTGTTGGCCTACGCCTACCTTCAAGGATCTAGAATGGAGGTTCAAGCTGCGGAGCAACTCCAAGTGGCCAGCCGATTGGATTTTGCCCCTCCGTTCCCCTGGCGACCCATCGAAAAGCGCGCCCTGGAAACTCTTGCGAGCCGTTTTCCTGATGACCCCAAACTCAAGAGCATGCTCCAAATGAGCCCGTCAATGCCTTCGATTGGCGGGAGCGTGTAGGAATCGAACCCACCCAGCGCCTCTTCGACGCCACACACGGTTTTGAAGACCGGGGAGGACACCAGCCCTCATTCGCTCCCAACTACAATTATACGTGGCTAATCACCCATAGGGGCTTAGGTCCCCATGTTTAAATCGTCTTGCGATATTTGAGTATGATGAACATCGTTAATTGCTCGGTTGAGAGGAGATAGCGCAACGTTCCTGAGGGAGTTCTATTGCACGGAAGGAATCAAACCACCTAATGGTACGAAACGCAGGTTGGCCTGGGCAGATCGAACAAGGAACATTCGATCTGGCCCAGGTTCGCGCTTTGTCTTCAGTCGTTCGGGCAGAGATTTACTACACGTTCAATCCTGACGAGCCTCTCTCCACGGCAGACGTAGCCCGGGCGGTTGGAAGAGGCGCGGCAACCGTTCGCTACCACGTCAATGAACTATTGAAGGTTGACCTGTTGATGCCGGTGGAGACGCGAAAGCGGCATGCTCGGACCGAGGACGCATACGTGCACCGATTTGCGATTGGCTTGACCTCTTTGCCGCCTTGGACACCGGAGTATCTCGCGGCCATCAATAGAGGATTTGAAGCTCTGGTTCGCAAGATGATTCGAGAGCGGGCGGCGACGATGGCCGTCGCGAACCTCCAGCCGGATTACTATCCACTGAACCTCTTTCGAATCGCGACGTTGCGGTTAAACGAACATCAGATCGGCGAACTGCGGAAGAAACTCGCTGATCTCGTATTCGAGTATCTGCCCAAGCAGGACCCGAACGGGCTGAAGATGGAAGTCGCGGGCTATCTTGCGCCGAGCAAACAGGACAGCGAACGCAAGTTCTTCGAATTGACCGGCTCAAAGCTCGTCTACCGCGCTGAGCCGGAGCCTCCGGAAGACTAAGCGTCGAATCCGCCGTTCCAGCCACCGAGTGCATCGAATGAGGCCCGGACGAGCATCAGACTAGCCTGATAAGCCTCAAATCGCGAACTCAGCTTCTGAAAGGTCTTGGCCTCGGCCGCGTAGGGTTCGTGATCGAAGGTCGACGCAATGTGGTAGCTCTCCTTGGCCTGACCGTTCACGTCCAACATCAAGTCGCGCACATCGCGCAGTTTCATCGCGTTCAAGAATTCGGGAAACAGTCCGGATGAGAATAGAAGGAAGTCGCCGATGTGCCGGTGAACTTCGCGCTCTCGAGCGAAAGATTCAGCATTGTGGCGGACGTCCCCTTCGAGCAGCATCTCTGCGATCGAATCGATCTGCCGCCCAGACTTGTCCATGATCGAATAGAGGTTATCTCGGTGGAGGAACTCCACCAGCAGGCCCGTCAAGTAGACCTCCACGTCTTCTTCGGTCATTCCCATGCCATCCAGCATTGCTTTGTGAACGGCCCTTCCAAAATACATCCAGATCGGATGTTCGCCACTGATCTCTTTCTTCATCGATTCATCCTCCGAAGCGAGCCCTAATCTATTTGTCGTCACGCTCAAAGGCAATCCTCCATCAGCGTTCTTGCCAGGTTCACTGACCCTTTCAGGCCGAGGAGGTAACGATCTTGACGTCTATTGCTAGGGAAATGTTTTCAGCGATAGGGCATTCCGTTCAGTTCCAGGTTCGGCCCGATAGCTCGGAACGAAGAGTAGAATGCAATGGAAAGCAGGAGCGTCTAATCGTTATGTTCTGTTCACGATGCGGTAAGCCAGCTCAGTCGGGAGCGGCCTTTTGCATGCATTGCGGGCAGACCCTTGCGCCTCAGGCTGGTCAGGCTCAACCGGGCAGCACCCCCATCATGAACCGGCCCGCGCCGGCCTTCCCTGTTTCAACAAAGCCTAATGCGAAGAAGAACGCATGGATCGCGGCAGGAGCCGCGTTGGCGATCGTTCTCGCTCTGTTCTTTGGACTCAGTGCGGCCGGACTCTTGAAGTTTGGTTCGAAGGAACCTGACCTGGAGCCATTGAAGGCTCAGGGCCAACAGCCCACGATTCCCTTGCTGAGGGCTGAAGGCACACAGGCGCCAGCCGATGTCAAGGCTCATCAGATCCAAATGCCGGATGACGTGCGTCGATGGCTCGAGCACTTGGAGCGAATCGAAAAGCGCAAGAACGAGCTTTCCCTTCGTCAACTCACCCAGATGGCCGTGCTGGCCCAGCAAATGAAAGTGCTTGGCGGCGCAATGAGCCTGTTAAATGGAGACGATGAGGACGCGGCGCCGTCCGATACCGCGAAGCAGCACTTCGACGAGCTTCGGCCCGAGTGGAACCAGCTGATCTCTGATTTTCGCAGCCTGCCGCCGCCCGCCGAGTGTCGACCGATCGCCGACGAGTTCAACCGAGCGGTTAGCGAGATTCCGGGAATCAATGCCGATTTGGCCGCGATCCTCTCGGGCGCGGCTGCCGATCCGGCCACATCCTTGGAAAGCGTGATGAAGCTTCAGAATACGAGCGCAAACGTGATCGACAAGAATCTGGCGAGCTCAGACGCCCGAATCGCCGATCTTTGCCGCAAGTACGATACGCGCAAGTGGTTCGACATCAAGACTGATGTCGGTGGCGGTTTGATGGGTAAGTTTGGTCTATGACCATTCGACCCGCTGAGCCTCGAGACTGCCAAACGATTTGTGAGATGATCTACCAGTTGGCCGTTTATGAGCGATTGGCAGAAAGGGCAGTCGCTACCCCGGCCGATATCGAACGCGACCTGTTCGGTGAGAATCCCGTCATCCGCGTATTGATGGCAGAGGAGTCCGATCGGGCATTGGGTTTCGCACTCTTTTTCCGGTCGTACTCGACATTCCTCGGGCGGCCCGGGATCTATCTGGAGGACTTGTACGTGCATGAATCCGATCGGGGTCGCGGGGTCGGGAAAGCGTTGCTTTCCGCGGTTGCTGGCGTCGCGCTGGCCGAAGGCGCTGGTCGCTTGGAGTGGGCGGTGCTGGACTGGAACGAGTCCGCGATTGGATTCTACAAGAGTGTCGGCGCCGAGCTGAAAGATGACTGGACGACGTGCCGACTTGACGCTGAAAACATCCAGGCCCTGGCCGGAATGGGCGCGGGCCATCAAGAGGTTTAGCTCTCTTGAGGACCCGCAATAGACTTAGCGTGGGCGGATTTTCACCTTAAGCGCCGCATAACCACCGATTTCGAAGTGCTCGACACGTAGTTTGTGCTTCCCGCCAAGTTTGACGTCGGCCGTGTATTGCGTGGGTCCCTGGTACTTCCAGGCGTCCCTGATGATCTCCTTGCCATCGAGCCAGAGCCTGGCCCCGTCGTCGGTTGTCAGTTCGATCACATACTCGCCGGGGGCGATATCGAGTTCACCTTCGGCAATGGTGGCGAATCGGTCGTTCGGCAATCCAGCCGCAAACGCTCCACCAGAGGCGTAGTCGAGCTTGTCTGACTTGACGGTTTTGATCGGCTCACCCGCGAAGATCTTGCGCAGGTCTGCTTCAACGGGAATCGATGTTGAGACTGAAGGATCGACTTGATTCTCCCACTTGAAAAACTTGATCGTCCAATCGATTGGAATCCGAAATTGGCTATGGCCAAATCGGACTGGACGACCCTTTGGTGTTTCGATCCCACGGTAGTCGATCGTCTTCTCGCCAATGTACTCGAGGACCAATTCGGTCTGGTTAGGCTGTTTGCCTACGATCGTGGCATCCACGAATCCGGGCACGCTTCCCTCGGAGACCGACGTGGAAGTCCAACCTGACTTGGATACCAGCCGCCATCGACCTTTCGGTCCAAGAACTTCAAATCGCTGGGTCATCGAAGGAGTACCCGTCGTTTGTCGACCCGTGGAGTCGATGCTGACACCGCCACCGAGTGCGGTTGCTTCACGGGGCCACAGCAGAGGCGACTTGAAGTCATAGGGTCCCCAGTGATCGACGAGCATGTATCGCCAGCCGCGCAATTGATCCTTTTTCAGGAAGGGATTCATCCCTCCTGGGATTGGCGCGACCGCGAATGTCTGCGCGTCCTTTGCCACCTTTGCGTCCGCACTGTGGTTCCAAGGCGCCTTCAAGGCAGGATGAGGCAGCCAGGGCAGAGTAAACCGGCTCGCATAGTCGGACACATCACCCTGGTTGAGGGAACTTGCCGGAGGCATCGGCGCCCCTTCCACGGTCTTGTTGTCCGCAAGTTTGAGGCCCGTCACGTCCGGTTCCTCTTTGACAATGTTGCCGACCCGCTCAAACAAGTTGCCGGAGACATTGACGTTGAGGGTTCGCCGAACTCGGAGGGCATTCGCGTGAGTTGAGGAGAAATGGTTATCGCGAATGGTCCAGTCTCTCGACCGGGTGTCTCGATTCTTTGGGTATCCCCAATTTGGGTCTTGGGTCGGATTGCTCCAGAGGTAAATCCCTTCGTTGTCGCGATGAAACAGGTTGCTGGCGACCAGATTGTCCTGACCGTGCTCCCATGCGATCGCTTCGGTGTTGTATCCGAACACGTTGCCAATTACTTTGGATTCATAGCTGTAGCCGCCCCAGATTCCGTGCCAGCACTCCATGATGAGGTTGTTCACAAAGTTGTTCCGGCTGAACGTGGCCTCGATACCATTGGTGGGCGCATGACTCCAATCGTTCCCGTAGAGCAAATTGTCGTTGCAGCCTCCTTTTCCGTTGTCCATCGTGGACTGGCCCGCCCACAGGAAGAATCCATCTCCGCCGTGAGTCACGGAGTTATAGGCGAAAATGTTTCGGTTCGACTGCTCGTAGATGAGGATGCCCGCCGAGTCCTGGCCCCGGTTGTAGACACCATAGGAAAATCCTCGCACGCACCAGTCGATCTTGTTGTGCATGATTTTGTTGTCGCTGCTCAGGTACATCCCGATCCCGAGTGAACTGAGGAACGAGAAGTTGTTGTTCCAGACTCGACCGCGATTGGACTCCATGATCATCAGGCCGTTTTGCCCACCAAGAGCCGTGCATCCTTTGACCTCGAATCCGTCGCATTGCCTCAAGTAAATCGCCGCGCCGTACCGGAGCCACTCATCCTTTTCGTTCCGGTGGTAGCTCATCCAGTCGCTCAGGTCTTCCTTCTCCAAGGTGCTGTTGAGTCTCTGCTTCCAGTTGTATGAGAAGTCGCTATTGATCAGTTTGAGACCAGGGGCATTGCGCGCTTGAAGGCCGATCTTGTAGCCGTGGACCTTGGCGTTCAGGATGGTGATGTTCTTTCCGGAGACAAAGATTCCCGTGCCTTTTCGGTCACTGGGTTCAGCGGTAGCGGGAGTCCCACGCAGAACTGCCCCTTGGAAATCGACGACCAGGTTATCACCCTTGATCGTGATGGAACCGCTGGAGGTTTCACTGTATGGCTCGGGAGTTGGAATCGAAGTACTCAATCCGCCCGGGAATGGCCAATGGATT
>CAMLEL010000092.1 GCA_946478935.1 uncultured Armatimonadota bacterium | reverse complement strand
CATGAACATTGTGCGACGCGAGACCAGGAACCCCGCGATATCGGGATCGTTTCGCCAAGGACCCCGCGGATGCCATCTCGCTCCTGACCGTCGGTGATTCGCCGCGCGACAAGAGCCTCGACGTGAAAGAGCATGCATCCTGGATGATGATCTGCTCGACCCTGATGAACACCGACGAATTCCTCACTCAGCACTAGCCATGAATCCCATCCGAGAACTTGAACTATCCATGACCCGCCGGCAGTTGTTCGGCAAGACGGCGATGGGCGTTGGAACGGCGGCTCTTCATCGATTGCTTGCCGGCTCCGGATTGGTTGGACTGACCAGTTTGGTCGATGCCCAGGGTCAGACTGCGGCTACCCTTCCGGCCAAGGCCAAAAACGTCATTTATCTCTTCATGAATGGCGGTCCCAGCCAGCTCGACCTGTGGGATTACAAGCCAAAGATGGCTGATGTATTCGACAAAGAGCTGCCGAATGACATCCGCCGGGGCCAGCGAATCACGACCATGACAAGCGGCCAAACCCGGTTTCCGGTGGCTCCCTCCAAGTACAAGTTCACCAAGCACGAAAACAACGAAGACGGCGTTTGGGTCAGCGAGCTTCTTCCGTATACGTCAACGGTCGTCAAGGAGCTCTGTGTCGTCAAGTCGATGTGGACCGAGGCCATCAACCATGATCCCGCGGTCACCTACATCCAAACCGGAAGCCAGTTGCCGGGCCGTCCAAGCATGGGCGCCTGGCTGAGCTATGGCCTGGGCAGCGAAAACGAGAACTTACCCGCGTATGTCGTTCTGCACTCCAAGGTGTCAAGCGGCAAGGTAGATCAAGCTCTTTTTTCTCGTCTCTGGGGAACCGGATTTCTGCCCAGCCAGCATCAGGGAGTCAGCCTGCGATCGGCCGGAGACCCGGTGCTCTATCTAAAAGATCCAGAGGGGCTCGATCGATCAACCCGTCGCGCCATGCTAGATGACGTTGCCGCATTGAATCATATGCAGCTGGATGAGTTTGGTGATCCTGAGATCGCGGCTCGAATCGCTCAGTACGAGATGGCCTACAAGCTCCAAACAAGCGTTCCTGAGCTCATGGACATTACCAAAGAGTCAGACGCCACATTTGAGCTTTACGGCAAGGAGGCGCGGGAGCCAGGGACATTCGCTGCCAACTGCCTGTTGGCTCGCCGTCTGGTGGAGCGTGGTGTTCGATTTATCCAGATCTTCCATCGAGGTTGGGATCAGCACAGTAACTTGACCGGCGACCTTCCAATGCAGTGCAAGGATGTGGATCAGGCTTGCGCGGCCCTGATCAAAGATCTCAAACGAACTGGGCTGTTGGATGAAACCTTGGTTATCTGGGGCGGCGAGTTCGGCCGGACCATCTACTGCCAGGGACCCCTCAGCCGGGCCAACTATGGACGCGATCATCACCCTCGATGCTTTACGATCTGGATGGCAGGTGGTGGCGTGAAGCCGGGAATGGTGTACGGCGAAACCGATGATTTCAGCTACAACATCGTCGATAAGGATGGCAAAGCACTCGATCCATTAGTGGACCAGTTCACTCCGGGAGCCGTTCACGTTCACGATCTCCACGCGACGATCCTAAACCAGTTGGGTGTGGATCATAAGAAGCTCACCTACCGTTATCAGGGGCGTGACTTCCGATTGACGGATGTTCACGGCCACGTCGTGCAAGACCTCTTGAAGTAGTCGCCGCCGCTTGGTATGATGCGCGCATACCGTGAAAACGATTGCGTCTATCTGCCTGCTCGTCCTGACCTCGGTTGCCACTCAAGCGCAGAGTGTCGATCCCGACCTGTTTTCGGGCATGAAATGGAGGTTGGTGGGGCCCTATCGAGGTGGCCGTTCGCTAGCGGTCGCAGGCTCGACCCAGAGGCCGAAGGAATACTTTTTCGGCGCGACTGGCGGCGGGGTCTGGAAGACCACCGATGGTGGCTTGAACTGGAATCCCGTGTCGGATGGATTTCTGACCACAGCGACAGTCGGCGCGGTGGCAGTTGCCCCATCCAATCCAGATGTCGTTCTCGCCGGGACAGGTGAGCGTGACATTCGAGGCAACATATCTCATGGCGACGGTCTCTATCGCTCGGATGATGCCGGGAAGACGTGGCGACACATTGGCCTTCGAGATACCCAGACCATTTCGCGAATCGTGATCCACCCAAAAAATCCAGACACGATTTATGTGGCGGCTTTGGGTCATATCTACGGGCGCCACCCGGCTCGAGGAGTTTACAAAACGACGGATGGCGGCAAGACCTGGAACAAAATTCTAACTGGAAGCGACCGAGCGGGCACGGTCGACTTGGACATGGACCCGACCAACCCTGAGGTCCTGATCGCTGCCAATTGGGAAGCTTGGAGAACGCCTTACACGCTCAATAGCGGCGGACCAGGGAGCGGAATATTCAAAACGACCAATGGAGGAAGCACGTGGACCGACATGAGTCGCAAACCTGGGTTGCCTCAGACCGTCTTGGGGAAGATCGGGGTCACCATTTCGCCCGTCGATCCGAAACGATACTGGGCCATTGTAGAAGCAGCCGAAGGCGGCATCTTCCGCTCGGATGATGCCGGTGAAACATGGACCCGGACCAATGACGATCGAAACTGGCGTCAGCGTGCCTGGTACTACACGCACGTTTACGCCGATTCGAAAGCCAAAGACACGTTGTACGTACTGAACGTCGGATTCGGAAAATCTACGGACGGTGGCAAGACATTCTCCAACATCAGCGTCCCTCACTCCGACAACCATGATCTTTGGATCGCTCCTGACGATTCCTCGAGGATGATCAATGCCAATGATGGCGGAGCGAATGTGTCCACCGACGGGGGAAGAACCTGGACCGAGCAGACCTTCCCAACCGCCCAGTTCTATCATGTCTCCACCGACAATTCGTTCCCATATCGCATCTTGGGCGCGCAACAGGACAACAGCACCGTTCGCATTGCTAGTCGCACGCAGGGAAGCGGTATTGGTCGGAACGACTGGACCTCGACCGCGGGCGGCGAAAGCGGATACGTGGCCGCCAAGCCGAATGATCCGGATATCGTTTTTGGCGGCAGTTACGGTGGCGACTTGTCGATGATGAACCACCGGACCGGCGAATCTCGGTCGGTTGACCCTTGGCCCGATAACCCAATGGGCCACGGCGCTGAGGATTTGGAGCACCGATTCCAGTGGACATATCCCATCGTGTTTTCCCCTCACGACGCGAACACGCTCTACACATCGTCGCAATACGTGCTGCGCACAACCAACGGTGGACAATCTTGGACCAAGATCAGCCCTGATCTCACGCGTAACGACAGATCGACGATGGGTTCATCGGGCGGCCCTATCACAAAGGACAACACTAGCGTCGAATACTACGGCACGGTGTTCACCGTGGCTGAATCGCCTCGTCGGCGCGGAGTCATTTGGGCCGGATCGGACGATGGCCTGATTCATGTGACCCAGGATGGAGGCAAATCGTGGACAAACGTAACGCCATCGCAGATGCCCAAGTGGAGTCTGGTGAGCATGATCGAAGCGTCGCCATTCGATGCGGGAACCGCGTATGCCGCCGTCGACAATCATGAGAACGACGATTACGCCCCATACGCCTATCTCACGAAGGACTTTGGCAAGAATTGGACTCCGATCGTGAGGGGGATTCCATCCACGACATTCCTGCGAGTCATTCGGGAGGATCGCCGGCAGCCCGGGCTGCTCTATGCTGGGACAGAAACCGGCGCGTGGGTCAGCTTTAATGGGGGATCCGAGTGGCAGCCGCTACAATTGAACCTGCCGACAAGTCCCATCCATGACTTGGCTTGGAAGGATGATGACCTGATTGCGGCTACACATGGCCGATCCTTTTGGGTGTTGGATGATCTGACTCCACTCCAGGAATTGGCTAAGAAGAGTAGCAAAGCGGTTCGCCTGTTCGGGCCCAAAGACGCCTATCGAGTTCGCTGGGGCGGATTTGGTCGGCGGGGGAGGCAAGCCGAGCCAGCGGGGGAGAATCCGTTGAGCGGCGTCGTACTCTCCTACTACTTGCCAGCCGATGCGAAAGAACTGAAGTTTGAATTCAAAGATGAGTCTGGCGCGGTGTTCCAAACGTTGACGACAGCGCCAAAGTCCAAGGGCTTTCAGCGATCGTCAGTTTTCCTTCAATATCCATCGTTCAGAACTGTGCCCGGTATGGTCCTCTGGAGTGGCTTTGCCAGTCCGATCACCGCGCCGCCAGGCGAATACACCGTCGTCATGACCGCAGACGGTGTCCAACAGTCGGCCAAATTCCGCTGGCTCCGCGATCCGAGAAACTCGTCGGATGATCGAGACTTGGTCGAGCAATTCAGATTCCAACGAACGGTGGCGGCACGCGTCACGGAAGCAAACGACGCCGTCGTTCGCATTCGAGCGCTTCGGGCCAATCTCAAGAAGGCAATGGATGAGGCAAAGTCAAAGGGTGATCTTGGCTCATTGACCGAGGCCTCGCAACGATTCGACGCGGGCATGACTCGCGTTGAGGAAGCCATCTATCAAACCAAGCTGAGAAGTGGTCAAGACCCACTGAACTACCCGATTCGCTTGAACGACAAGCTTGCTGGCGTATTGAGCAATGCTTCGAGTGGTCCCTTCCGACCGACCGACCAGGCACGGGCCGTCTTCAAGAAGCTTTCTGACGAGCTTGAAGTGGAGTTGAAGAAGCTCGAGTCGCTTGAGCGAACGGACTTGAAAGCGATCAATGATGAGTTGGCCAAGCGTGGAGTTAAACCAGTGGTCGCGACCTAACCGACAACGTCGTGGTGGGCAAGGAGAGACTCGAACTCTCACCCCTTGCGGCACTGGAACCTAAATCCAGCGCGTCTACCAATTTCGCCACTCGCCCAGAGAAGTCAGATGATACCTACCCACCGTCGCCGGTGGGAGGCCATTTGGAACCTAGAGTGGCGGGGAGCGGTCGTCCCTTGCGCGGCAGTTTTGCACTCAGCATCGGCTCCACAGCTTGCCATTCCTCAGCCGTGACGTACTTGGAGTGTCCGTCCATGTAAACGATGCATCGGGTGCCATCGGGCCAAGGCTGGGCATCGTAAAACATCGGCATCTCGGCGGGGTTTCGGATCTCCATGGAATTGACTCCAGCGACTGCCATGTTCAGCCGGAACTCGGGGCTGTTGGGATTCGTGCTCTTGAAGATCGACACATTTTTGACATAGGGATAAATCACTTCGTAGGCGCCCTTGGTCGCCTGGACGTAGGGCACTTCATCGTCGTAGTCCGCACAGTACATGAGCATTGCGAGGCCGAGCTGTTTCAGGTTGCTCTGGTTGGCAACCTTGTCAGATCGGCTGTCTGGAGGGATCGGAGGCGCAGGTTTCAGCCATGCTTCCTTGGTCAAGTCGAGACGGGGCGTGATGGAGACGATCGATTTTGTGTTGATGAGGGTCAGGACCAGGTCTTCCTTACTCAGGTCCGGTGGATTTTTACTCTTCATCGCCTCGGCCATGTTGATCTGGACCCCATAAGTGACCAGGAACTCCTGGTCGTACATCTTTACGGTCTTGCCATCGGTCCAGGAAACTCCAAGCCGATCGAAGAACGCGAATCCGGCCGCATCTTGCGCGCTTTCAGGTCGGGATTCCCCGGACCCCATCGCCCCGAACGCGCCCATCATCATGATCATCGGATTCATGAGCATGGAAAACAGATCACCACCACCGCCCTGTTTTTCAAATGTGATCTTCATCGCTCTCATCGTTTCGGGCAGATCGGCAGCCTTGATCTTTTGCGGCAGATTGCCACCCTTCAGGACGGAATCAAGGTCTTGCGCGGGCAAAAGCGCGCTCGGCGAAAGTAGGACGGCGGCGGCAAAGAGCTTGGTGATGTGACGCATTTCAAGTGTCTCCATGATGTACTGTAATCGGTTTCGAGGCAAATCGGGAGGGAGTTCTAAGAATTTGGTGGCAGGACGGTTCCATGCAAGATGAGCTTGCCGTTATCGATAGTATGTGATACAAGTCGGACGGGCATCGGCAAATCGCTGACGTCGATGACGGGATTGATCTTTTCGAGTTGGCTCTGAACCATGTTCCGCGCCCCAATGCCCATCACATCCACCGACTCCAAGTCGATGTAGAGTTTTTGCTCATCTTCGATCCGAAGCGTGCATACGGCGGACGCTTTCATGATCATCAGGCTCGCGGTTACAAAGATCTTTCCATCGCGCAATTCCACGCCAAAGCCTTTCAGCCCACCAGGAGCTTCTTTGTCCAAGAATGCAGCGATGTTTGGACCGAGCAGGAGTGCTTCAAGCGAACCTGGCTCTTTGACCTCGACCTTGAACGGTTCCTTTTCGAGGTGCAGGTCCTTGGCGTGGAGGGTGATGGCGTTGATTACAAGCCCCATAGGCAGGGCTGCATTGGTAAGGACGACCTCGACGGCGCCGACATCGATTGAGGATGGTTGCTCCATCGATGGGGATCGTACCTGTGATTTCGAAGCCATGCGGAAACGGATGAAATACCGGTTTTTCTTGGCCCTTCATTGTGGAATAGCGAAGTTGGTAACTGGCCATTGGTGGGAAAGGTTGCGACGGGTTAGGGGAAGGCATGGCGATTATTAAGGAGATCGGCAAGGCTTACAGCGGCATTTTGCGCTGGGTTGGCCTGCTTGCGGCGCTTAATCTCCTTCAACTGCTTTTACTATTGTCAGTCAAAGATCCGAAAGCCAGCGTTTGGATTGCACAGATCGGCCGAATTGCCATTCCTGCCATTGCTGGACTCCTGTGCTTTGGCCTTAGCAAAGCTCCCACCTTTCGGAGACTCTCGGTTTCCAAACACCTTCCAGCCGTTCTCGGCTACGCCCTGCTGGCCCTCTCGCTTGGCAACACAATCGAACTGATCGAAGTCAGGCTCCTGAATCGGCAGTCACCGTACGGCTATTCCGACCTGATCTATCTTGCGCAGTATGTCCTCGTTATCGTGGGGATTATCCTGTGGCCCAGCAAACCCCTGCCCGGAGCGCTGCGATGGCGCACATGGTCTGATGCAATCGTTTTACTGCTCGCTTTGATGGCATTTGGATGGGTTTCGGTTATCGGTCCGGCAATGCTGGAGTCCGATGTTTCTTCCCTCGGGATCATCGTGGACATGTCCTACCCGGTGGGAGACATTCTAATCATCTTCAGTGTGCTGCAGATGATGCGAAAAGGATTCGACCCCAGGTTCCGGCTGGCAACACATCTGTTCGTGTTAGCCATGGCATGCAATACGGTCGCGGACCTGTATTTTGCCGCCGCCCGGATCGAGGGTGTTTCAATTGCGGGCGGCTGGTTGGAAGTCACTTGGCCGTTCACGGCGAGCCTCATCGCCTGTGCTGCCATGGCAGTCAAGACCAAAATGCAGGCTCCAGGGTATGAGGATGCCCAGAACGACGAGCGAATCGTGGTCTCCCAAAGGACCTGGACTTTGTATGCGCCCTATGTCCTTGTACCTGCCGTTGGCGCATTAATTTTCCATTCTGCAAGATCAGGGGTTGCGGATTTGATTCGTAACGGCCTTTATATATGTGGGCTCGGGCTCGTGGTGGCGATTCTGGTCCGACAGCTGATCGTGATTGCGGAGAACGGGTCGTTGTATTCTCGGCTGATCGAGGCCTATGACGAGCTTGAGGAGAAGAACATCCAGTTGCTCGTGGCGACGGACGAAACAGCGAATATCAATGACCGCCTGCGGTCGATGACAGATGAGCTCAAAGGGCAAAACCAAACGCTTTCGGCTTCCAATGAAGCTCTCGAACGCATGGCGACGAGGGATGGAATGACGGGGCTGGCGAATCACCGGTCATTTCAAGAGCGCTTGAAGGAAGAGCTTTCGAAAGCGAGTCGAAACTCGCATGGATTGATCTTGGCGTTGATCGATGTCGATTTCTTCAAGCAATACAATGACCATTACGGACATCCGGCGGGAGACGATGTGCTTAAGTCGATTGCAAATCTCCTCCAGGAGTGCACGCGAAAGGGCGATCTCGCGGCTCGATATGGGGGTGAGGAATTCGCACTG
>CAMLEL010000091.1 GCA_946478935.1 uncultured Armatimonadota bacterium | reverse complement strand
CCGTTCACGCGCAAAGCGACGTCGCCAAAGGTGCGGTCATGAGCCGAGCCCTGCTCCAAATCTCGTCCGATCATCGCCGATACCAACGAATCATGATCAAACTCCGGTGCGGGCTTGGTGACAATGTGACGGCCGTCTCGAAGAACGGTGATCGTGTCGCAAAGGCGAAAGATCTCGGGCATCCGGTGGGAGATATAAAGGCATGTCACTCCATCAGCCTTCAAGCGCTCGATGAGTTCGAACAACTTCTCGGACTCTGAGTGCGAAAGAGATGACGTCGGCTCGTCGAAGATGAGCACCCGTGCACCCTTTGCGACGGCACCGGCAATCTGCACCAGCTGCTGTTTCGCCACCGGTAGATCGCCCAATCTGGCTTTTGGATCCACGATCGCTCCGATAGAGTCGAGTGCGGCTCTGGCTCTTTGCTCCACCGCCGACCGATCGACGAAGAGTCCTCTGGTCGGAAGATCTCCGAGGCTAAGGTTTTCCGACACCGAGAGGTTCTCGCAGAAGAGAAGTTCCTGGTGGACCATGCCGATCCCGGCGGTGACGGCCTCGCCGGGATGGGAAAAAGCTACAACTCGACCGTCCAAGATCAATTGCCCAGCATCCGGACGAATAAGGCCGCACATCACCTTGCCCATCGTGCTCTTACCAGCCCCGTTTTCACCCATCAAAGCGTGAACCGACCCGGCTTGAACCGTCAGGTTTACCGCGTCAAGGGCCTTGACCCCCGGATATGCCTTGCTGATTCCCCGCAGCTCCAAAATTGGATTCACGTCGACCTACCCCGCTTCAACACTCGGCCGGAAGCTTGGTCCAGAACCACCGCGATGATGACCGCAAGTCCGATGATAATGGATTCGTAGTTTTGATCGAAGTGCAACGTTCGGATCGATTGCCGAATGAGAACAATTAAGAGCGCACCCAGCAGTGCTCCGAGAGCCGTTCCCTTCCCACCGATGAGCGAGGCTCCTCCAACAACGGCAGAAGCGATCACGAAAAGCTCATAGCCGGTAGCATCGGCGCTGGAAGCTGCTCCGTAGAACGAACCGCCCGCGAAGGCGGCAACGCCCGCCAGCAAGCCGCTGATGGCATAGACGCCGGTGTGAATGCGGGCAATGGGAAGCCCTGAGTATCGGGCGGCGGCCTCATTGCCGCCGACGGCATAAACTCGCCGACCCCACACGGTGTAAGCCAAGAAGCATCCCCCAAGGATCGTGACCGCGATCATCAACAGACTTGGAACCGGAAACAGGCCGCGTTCCAAGCCCAAAGTGGACTTTAGCACGGTCGTCAGCCCTTCCGGAAAGTTGATCGAAAGACCCTTGCTGGCAACGAAGGCGATACCCCGGAAGATCCACATGGTGCCGAGCGTAATCACAAAGGGGTGGACTCGAAGCCGAGAGACCAGCAGACCATTTGCAAGTCCGCAAAGTAACCCAATTCCAGAACAAACGACCAGCGCGATGATCAGTTGGGGAGCGGTGACATGCTCAGTGCTGAGCCCTGGCTGACTCTTTAGAAAGAGGGCGGTCAAAACACCGGCCAGGGCGTAGATCGAGCCCACAGACAAGTCGATGCCGCCAGAAATGATCACGATCGTCATGCCGACAGCCATGATCGCAAAGAAACTCGCATCCGATGCGGCCTGGAACATCGTGCTGGGGTTAAAGAAGATGTTGACCGTTCGCCCATCTTTCTCGTAGCTTCCGGCAAAGATCGAGAGAACCGTCATGACGCTCAACAACACGCCGATGAGCCCGATTTGGGGGGCGTTGAGCAGCGCCGCGATGCGTTGCTTGAGCATGGCGAGCAGGATACTTTAATGGGCCGCAAATTCAAACAGTAAAGGCCGCCGGCATCCCTGCCGACGACCTTGGAGTGGAGGTTGCGCTGTCAGTACAACTAGCCTCGGAGCAGGCTGAGAACCGCCTGCGGAGCCTGGTTGGCCTGGGCCAGCACGGACATTCCAGCCTGCTGAAGAATTTGCAGCTTGGAGAAGTTGGTCATTTCCGCCGCCACATCCGTGTCGCGGATTGTTGACTCGGTTGCCGAGAGACTCTCTCTGGCCACACCCAGCGAACGGATATTGGATTCCAGGATGTTCCGCTGGAAGCTGCCAATGAGGCCGCGGGCCTTAGAGACCTGCTCGATTGCCGCATCGATCACCTTCATCGCGTTGTTTGCGCCGGTGACCGAAGTCATGTCGAGATTGCTCATGTTCAGTCCGGAGACGACGGACGTCCCGAGCTGACTGGCGGCAAAGTTGCCGAGCGAGAGGTTCACCGATTGACCCGCATTCGCGCCAATTTGGAACTGGCTGCTGCCAACGGTGATCTGGCCGATTGTCGCGTTCTGAATGGCTGCCGTGTCGTTACCAGCGGACGTGAGCTTGATGGTATTGCCGTCGCCATCGCTCAAAGTAAGCCCATCGTTTCCATTCAGGCTCGAAGTAAAGAGCGCAGTTGCCGTGCCAACCTGAACGGTCGCCAAGGCGTTGACGCCGTTCGCCGACGTGTAGCCTGCGCCACCTGCTCGGATGACGCCGTTGGCATCGGTCAGGTCGATCCGTGCATTTGCGCCGTAAGCCGTGGTGTTGAGGACGATTGCCGTGCCGTCGTGACTTGCGGCGACTCCGGTTTGGCCCTGAGCCGCATTGATCTGGTCGATGACTTCCTGGACCGTATTCGTGGCGGAAGTGCTGAACGTGACGCCGTTGATCGAGAAGGAGCCGGCGGTAACGGCCTGGCCAAGCGTCGCTGCCACGCCGGTAACAGAAGCCTGAGTGGCGGCCTGGGTGAGCGTTGCGACAACCGAGGTGTTGCTGGTGACCGCGGCTCCGGCGAACTGACCGCCCAGATAAATCTGGCTGACGAGGTTGCCAGCAACTGAATTGGCGCTGACTCCGCTGCTTCCGTCAAGCAGGCGCTTGGTTCCGAACTGGGTCTGTTGGGCGATTCGCGTGATCGATTGCGCGATCGACTGAAGCTGAGTCTGGTTCGCCTGGATAGACGATTGGCTCTGTGTACCCGTATTGGCGCTTGCCACGGCAAGGCCCCGAGCATCTCGGAGAAGGCGATTGATTTCGTCGAGGGCGCCCTCGGCGGTCTTCGCGTAGTTGACGGCATCCTGGCTGTTGCGCAGGGCAGCATCCAAGCCGTTGATTTGCGCTCGGAAGCTTTCTGAGATGATCAAGCCAGCCGGATCATCGGCGGCAGAGTTGATGCGTAGACCCGTCGAAAGCCGGGTAATCGACTGATTGAAGTTGGCGTTGGTTTGGCCAATATTGCGCAGCGCATTCATTGCTGCGATATTCGAATTGATCCTGAAAGACATGCGTTCCTCCGTGACTCGCGGCGTCGGCCCCCTCGGAGGCAGTTTCACGACGCCCTGTAAACATCACTAGGGGCGTTCCACGTCCAATTACCGGGTTATCCAGGTAATTTTGCTTGTTTTTGGTTGGCTAGCAGCCAGAAAGGAATGTGGCGCTCAGCCGCAGGCCCGCCTTCTCTCCTTCTTCGTCCACGTTGAAATTCTCATCTTCCAATTCAATTGAGACCCCACCCGTGTAGCCAGCCGACTCGAGAATTTGGAAAGCCCTGACCCATCGGAAGCAGCCGTGACCGGGAATCGTGTAACGCCAATGGTGGCCCCCAAAACCGTGTGGCTTCTGGAACGTGGCGGGCTGCTCGGTACCGTATTCATAAAACGACTCATCGATGATCTCAGTGTCTTTGCCGTGCACGTGGTAAACGCGCTCTTTGAACTCATCCAGGAATCGAATGGCATCAACACCCATCCGAATCAGATGGGACGGATCGAAGTTCACACCGATGGATGGAGACGGACATTCGCGGAACGTGGCGCGGTAACCCTCTGGCGTACAGCACAGGGCACCAGGACCTGGCCAACCCTCGATCACCAGCTTGGCTTCCCACTTTTCCAGGTGGGGTGCAAGAGCGTTGAGACTGTCGGCCATGAATCCGAAGTTCTCGCTGCGCGGCTTGGCTGGATCTTCTGGAAGCATCACGATAAAGTGGTTGCGGGCGTCATGGGCAGCGCACGCTTCGATATAGGCTGCGTTTCGCTCGATAGCGTCTTTTCGCTTTGCCGCGTCGGCGGAGATCATTCCCTGCCATTCTTTCAAGTCGACTGACCCGATTTTGAGCCCAGCCTCTCGCACCTGAGAACCCAGTTCATCGCCATCTCGGCCCAGGTCCAATAATTGAAAGTTGTTGGCGCCTGCCCAGTCCAGCAATCGCGGCAAGTCGCGTTGCCAGTCGCTCCATCCACGACGAAAGCCAATTGGAAATCCACCAGTTCGAGTCTTGAGCATCAATCGGAATTTTATCCACAGACTGCTGCCTTATTTGAAGCCAGGAACCAATTCCACAAGCATTTGGCGGGTTCGTTCGTACTTGGTGTGTGTCCAACCCATCTCCCGAGCAATCTCCAATGCGCGCTTGCCCGTGTTGCTGGCAAAGAGTCGGTCCGAATGATGAAAGTACGCGGACCAGTAACGCACAGCTCCCAGGTCTCGAAGCGTGCGGGCAAATCCGATGGGGTCGTCCAAGGGGAGCATCGGCGCAACCGAAACGCCGATCGGTATTCCTGCAGCTTTCAACTCGCGCAAGGCTTCC
This sequence comes from uncultured Armatimonadota bacterium, assembly GCA_946478935.1. The sequence continues at coordinate 3,475 of CAMLEL010000091.1, read as the reverse complement.
AGTCTTCGGTCGATGCTCGCGCAGGATGGCTCAAATCGCTTTCGGATCTCGTCGCTGTCAGTGGTGACGCTCATGTTGACCCGGACATTTTTGAACCGTCTCAGGATGTCGATGTCTCGGGTGACCAGCGGGCTCCGCGTTTGGATGACGAGGTTTGGCTGCTCTCTTCGTGCGGCCAGATGCTCAAGGATCTCGCGGGTCAACCCGACCGCAGATTCGAGCGGCTGATAAGGGTCGGTAACCGAACTCATCATGATGCTGGCTCCACCGAGGTTTTTGGTGCGAGCGAGGGATTCGACCGCATTGGATTTGACTTCAACCCATTCACCCCACGAGTCGCGGCGGACGTCCTCGGGAACGAAAAACGCGGCATAGCAATAGCTGCAGCCGAATCCACAGCCACGGTATGGATTGAGCGAGTAGTCGATTCCGCTCAGCTTGCCGGTCGGCTTCGTGAGGATGTTTCGAGTCTCAATGCTACGCACGTGCGTACGCCCGAACTTTCCCGGTGCAACCACCTGCGGCAGTTCAAAGAGTGACGCCTGCATAGTAGACATATATCTACTATACGCATTATGGGCGCCAGAGGTTTCACTGGCTCACCGCTGAATCGAATTATCGTCAAAGGATGGATTTTTCTTTGACCAGGAAATAGAAGTTCACCAGCGCAGATGCGAGATCCTGCGGCTCAGCCTCCAAGCTGTGGATGTTGGCGGTGGAGAGGGCGACGCCCGCTTCTCGGCGATCCTGGGCCAAAAGTGCGGCGGCCGAGCGGAGGTACATCGCTTGGACTTGATCCAGTGGCGCTTGAAGTGCATCCTTCAGTTTCGGGTCAGAGACACGGGCGATGAGGACCAAGTGTCGGCGAACCAGAGGACCAAGAGAACGCGTGAGTTCCTGTGCCTTGTCCTGGTGTTCGCAATCGGTGAACGTCACCAACAGGGCTCGCCGCTTCCATCGCGCCGAAAGGTACGAGAAAGCCGCTTTCGGGTCGCTTTCAACTGGCTCGGCAACCAAGTCGTGCAGGGCTTCGATGATCAGACCGATCTGGTTTCGACCCTTCTTCGGTGGGATATACCGCTTGACCATGTCCGAATAGACAAGCAGACCCACAAAGTCGCCGGCCATAGCGGCGGCATGGGTGAGCATCAGGCAGGAATCCAGCGCATGATCCAGTTTACGGACGCCGTCGACTTCGGACAGCATGCCGCGCCCGACATCGATCACGATGATTACTGCCTGGTTTCGCTCCTGCTCGAACTGACGGACGATGAGTTTGTCCCGGCGAGCGGTCGCTTTCCAGTCGATCTTTCGGTAGTCGTCTCCTTCCGAATAGTCTCGGAGAGACTCAAACTCTGTGCCCAGGCCGCGCATTCGAGAGCGACGAATCCCGATTTCGCGCAACCGTCCCTGCTGTTTAAGGAGCTCAAATTCTCGGAGCGCCAAGACATTCGGATAGATCCTGACGGGCTGCTCCGATGGGAGTTTGACCTGTCGCTCGACGAGGCCGAGAGGACAGCGCAGCCGAACAAAGCTTCCCCGAAAGTAGTCAGAGCCCCGCTCGGACGGGGTCAGGAAGTACTCAAGCTCTTTGGTACCTTCTGCGCGGACCGAAAGGTCAAACTCCTGTTTAGTTGCGATGCAACCTTCGGGAGGTTCATCGCGAAGTCTTCCCCTTATCGGTTCAAGGCCGAGGTTCTCAATCTCAAGCACAATCCGGTTGGCTGCTCGGACAGAGAGTACGGGGTCGAAGCGGCGCGTTAGCTTGATCGATGAGGGCGAAGGCGCCATTCGAAGCGTGGCCAGCGCGACTCCAAACAAGAGCACGTTGTAAGCGAGTAGGAGATAGGGTTGACCCGCCTGATAAGCGAGCGCTCCGATGGGGATTCCCATAGCAACCCAAATCCACAGCCGTTTTGTTGGAACCATCTATTTATCGCCCCGGGTAGCATCCGGAAGTGCAAAACGACCTCGCGGTGCTGAGCCCCGAGAAGACCATCATAACTTACCGACTTTCTGGGATCGGGAGTCGGATTCTGGCGCACATTTTGGATTTAACGATTGTGCTCGTTACGGACATGGTTGTTGCCATGGCCATTCTGGGGATCTTCTCAAGCATCGATCCCACGGTTGCCGGCGTGGTCGTTTTGTTCATCATTGCGTTCAGTTTCTTTATCTATTTCATTCTTTTTGAGGGCCTTTGGAATGGTCAAACCCTCGGCAAGAAAGCGGTTGGGATCCGGGTTAGGATGTCGGACGGCCTCCCAGTGACGTTTGCAGCGGCCATCGGCCGCAATCTTATGCGCCCGGCAGATATGTTTCCCGGCTCCTACTTCATGGGGCTTCTCTCAATGTTCAGCACCCCGAAATCCCAGCGTCTGGGCGATCTCATCGCGAATACGATCGTGACTCACGAGAAGCGCCCCATGCCGTATTTTCGCCCAGCGCCCCATACTGCCGGCATTCACCAACTTGAGGCGCAAGTCGGCGACTTGCGCGGGATGACGATCGAGGAATACAACGCACTCAGGCGTTTTGCCGACCGTTTTCCCGAGCTTCCAGTCATGGTTCAGAACAAGCTGGTTCGCGAAGTGTATCAGCCGATTGCGGCGCGGAGGGGAATTAAACCGATCGCCAACATTCATCCGCTCTACCTGGCTGAAGCGGCCGTGATGAAATATGGTCGTGAGCATGGTTTGCTGTAATTTATGTGGAAAGCGGGTGGACAATAAGAGAACTGTAAGAATCTGTGCAAAACACCGGGGTCCAAACTTGTACAAGAGTCTGTTTTTCCACCCGGTTTTCCACCATTGGACTTCACCAAATCTTAACGTGATTGAACCTAAGATGGGCTACGGAAACCTGTACTTGACGGTTCAGTCCAGAGGTTTTCCACCAAAACGCTTCTCCTTAATAAGAGACATAAAGACTTTCCGTAAGCCTTCCCCATAAAGAAAATGTCTGTGGAAACCGACCCATTCGCGACGGTCCATCACGTCGAGTTGAGCGACTTCCGGAACTATGCGGGGACGTCAGTCGAGCTTTCGCCAGGATTCAACGTTTTGTCAGGCTCGAACGGCGAAGGCAAGACCAACTTCCTGGAGTCGCTTTACCTTTTGGCAACGACTCGGCTGCTACGAGGCAAGCGAGATTCAGAAGCGATCCGGGATGGATCTGATAAGGCACGGGCGCATGCTGAGTTGTCAGGCACCGGGACGACCCTTGGCTTTGTTATCGAGCATGGCGTCCGCAAGCGGGCGTTCCTGAATGGACTGGCACTGCCCCGAGCAGCCGATCTCATTGGCCGGTTGCGTTGCGTTTGCGTGAGTTCTGCAGACATGAGCATCGTGAGTGGAGAGCCAGCTGACCGTCGGCTTTTTCTCGATTTGGAGCTTTCTGCACTGTCGGCCGGATATTTGCGCCACCTGGCCCTCTACAAGCGCGCTACGGAGCAAAGAAACGCCCTCCTGCGTGA
>CAMLEL010000090.1 GCA_946478935.1 uncultured Armatimonadota bacterium | reverse complement strand
GCGACATGAAGCGATCGGCGATTTGGAAAGACGTCCGAGATGTGATCGAGGCGGCAGGCGCCAGGCGGTATCAGCGACTGACGGCGGCGATTCGGCAGGCGACGGATGTGCCGGTGATCCAGGAATGGAGCGGTTGGGCATCGGCGTATGAAGGTGATTCGGTGGCGGTCGATGGGATTGGCGCGCGCATCACCGGTCAAAGCCCGAGTCTTCAGCTGTCCTCCGCGAGTCGGGCGGCGAGCACGGTGTACCGTTGGAAGCAACCCGGTTGGTTGCTGGCGACGGAAATCGACGCCCCCGATGCCGGGAATCTCACCGCACTGGTCGATGATTTGGCCTCCCTTGGTATGCGCGGCTGGTACGTCAAGAATCCATCAAAGGATGCTTTGGCGACACTGGTCAGCCTCGCTGCTCAGAAGGCGACGGATACCGCCCTTTCCTCCTTTAGTTCCAACGCGATCTACTTCCCCGAGAATGCGTGGAATCCTGCCAACGCACAGCGTTTGCCGGGTGGGAACTGGTGGCTGCCAAGTCCCGCGAGTGGCAACAGGGTTGACCTGGGAAGCGCTTTTTCTGGTTACAGGCTGGTGGACGGTTCGAACAGCCTCTTCGCAATTTGGTCGAACACCACACCGATTCGAGTGAAGCTGCGCAGCACCAAAGGCAAGCAACTGAGCTTCCTCTCGGTGGATGGGGTCGATCCCAAGCCCAAGGTGGTCAAAGGTGGCGTGGAAGTCACCATTGGAGCGGTTCCGTTGCTGATTACCGGCACAGAGGACATCCCTGTCCCGGAAACCGCCGTCCAGGAAACCATCGCGCGATTTGCTGCTCTGCGGAAGCTTGCAGAGGAGCGACGCGTGGATATGATGGAAGAACGCTATGGCTTCGGTGATGCTCTCGCCGGCTTGGATGTGAATCCGGGTGGAAGCTACCCGGCCATGCGGCAATGGTATTGGCGACTGGGCAGCAGATTTGCCAATTACACTTGGCTCGAGGCGGAGTTTTCCAAGAATCATAACTTCAGCGAAGCTCAGATGCGACTTGGCTGTTCCAACAGTCACATCCTCAGCCTCAGGACCACATTGGAAGCTTATGCTCAGTCCTACTATGCGGACTATGGTTTCCTCGCACGGAGCGAGGAAGAGTTGGAAGTGTGGATCGCGGGCAGAATTCCGGCTGCGGCCCGGAACCTGGTCGGGATCAGCGTAGGAGGGCAAGTGCTGTCAGTTCAAAGCGATGGCTTATCTGCCTATGGAGATGGATTTGCTTGGTACAGGCTGGGCACAACTCGGGCCGTGCCGGGCGCTAACAAGCTGCGGTTGACGGTCGATGCGCCACAAGGAGTCGACCTTGCGATCGATACGATCTTGCTCTTCCCGGGGTCGTTCCGGCCGAATGGAGTTATCCCTCCCGACCCTATCGACTTCTCGCAAGTCGTCATCAAGAAGGACTAACTGAGAAAAGGATTCGCGCGAACCTTCATTGCCTCAACGGAGAGGCGTTCCAGGTCGGCATAGATTTCTGGCTCGAGCTTCACCAAGCCATAGGAACACGTCGGTGATCCGGCTCTGACCGCCCACCCTGCATCGCCGTAGCTATAGTGCCACCACTCGTCACGGCAATTTGAGAATCCGGCTGCCGTCATGGCATCAAAAAGCATCATGCGGTGCGACCAATGCGGCTCCTCGATGCCAAACGTGAATGTCGGGGCGGCGCTGTGCCGGGCGTGGGGCGACCAAAGGTCGACTTCGTTTCCCTCGCTGTCAAGCAGCCAGACATCGACGGCAGCGCCTGTGCAATGCCCTGGGGGTGCCTTTTGATCCGTGGGAGCGACCCAGCGACATACGGTGCGGCGGAGAGCGGTGTGATTCCGGTTCGGAAAGGCTTCCTTGGCGCAATCCATCATGAAGTCGTAAATGCGCTGTTGACGCTCGATCGGTCGCCAACCCTCAACCAAGCCAAGCTTGAAGGGCTCTGGAATCTGCAAGCTGGCTTGATGCACCATCTCGGCGACCGTCTGCCGAACATAGGGGATCACTTGAGGACGTGCGATTTGCAGGAGGGGCGCATGGTCCCGGATATCCACCAACGGCTCACCTGATTCAATTTCTTGAATTCGGTTGAGGGCTCGGATGGGTTCTGGTCGTCCTTTGGTTCGATCCCACCGGCGCGGCGTCAATTCGCCCTCCGAGGTGGAACGACCGGACGTATACCGGAGCTTTCTGATTTGCCTTTGAACACGAAAGCAGGAATAACCACAACGTCGGCAGCAACCAACTTGGGATCGGAGGCCGAGCCCTTTTTGAACGCATTGATGTCGAACTTTCGACGCGAGCCTCGCCCGCCAAAGACCTTTCTGATTTCGACGGCATCTTTGCCCGCTCCCACCGTCGTTCCGCCTGCCAATTCAATTGCTTCCAACAAAGTCATTCCTGTTCGAAAAGGTACCAACCCAGGGTTTTTTACGTACCCGATGACACTGACGTAGCGGACGTTGCCGGAAGACTCAGCCTTGACCACGTCGCCTCGCTTGAGCACTGTCGACCGTCCCTGTTCGGTCCATCCTGCACCGGGCACGGGAGAGCCATCTCGTTCAACGCTGAGGAGCCCTGGAACGGCATGACCGGTCAAACCGCCAGCCGCAACCACGGCGGCTTCCAAAGTCATTCCTGATTTGAATGGCACACTTCCCGGATTCTTGACCGCCCCCAAAACGAGCACTTCATTTGGGACGGAAAGCTGGATGAAGAGGACCTGATCTCCTGGCCGAACCTGGAACTTGGGATCTGATTCGAAATCCACTCGTAGGGTTTGCCCATTAGCGCCAATCACGACGACTTCACCGAGATTGGCTGAATCGGTCGGCGAAGCAATGAAGACAATGTCTGATAAGGGCCGGTTTGACACGATACGGATCGAACCGCTACGAAGGACCGCGCCTCTAAAGGTGAGCACGCCGATCTTCGGCGACTTCAGTTCGATTCCAATAGATCCGGCAGAAGGGCCCAACCGCTTCGAGAGTTCGTCGGCAGCGTCGGAGAGGGAAAGTCCTGCAAGGGTCAGGCGTAAGCCATTCGGCAAACGGAGACAGCCCTGGTGGTCCAGGTCGGTGACGGTTCGATACGGGACCCGCCCTGTACTCTGAATGGAAACTCGGTCCCCCGGGCGCAAGGTGGACTCTTGTGCCGATGCCAGGCAGCACCCAATCAGAAGGAGGAAGGCAATGAGAAATCGGGTGGTGCCGCAGGCCGGATTTGAACCGGCGACCCTAGCATTTTCAGTGCTATGCTCTACCAACTGAGCTACCGCGGCACGAAGGTTTGAATGGCGCGGATGACGGGACTTGAACCCGCGGCCTCCGGCGTGACAGGCCGGCGCTCTAACCACTGAGCTACACCCGCGTGAGGTCTGAAAGTATGACATGGCCCTCTTCGGAATGCAAGGGGGCAAGGACCTTGACACCGCCCTATTGTACTTTAGACCGGCATCCGATCTGGACTCGTCCGATTTAACAGTAACCAATACATCGCCAGTTGCAATACCATCTCCGAAAACTCGCCCGGATCCGTTGGTTTCTGAATAAACGAATTGGCGCCAGACGCGTAGGCTTGTTCAATCTGCTGCTCGTCGTCTGATGAAGTCAAGACCACAACGGGCAACCGCTTCGTCCGGGCATCTTCCCGGATTCGCGTGAGGACTTCGAGCCCGCTGAGGCGCGGAAGCTTCAGGTCGAGCATTACGACCGCAGGCATCACGTTCATGTCCCGTCCAGCGTAGCTTCCGGAGCCAAAAAGGTAGTCGATTGCCTCTTGGCCATCGCACGCGACGACTACTTCGTTCATGATGTTGTTTCTTCGGAGGGCCCGAAGTGTCAACCGCTCATCGTCGATATTATCTTCAATGAGCAAAATTACTTTGCTGTCCAAACTGGTGTTTCCGAGGTTAGCCATCCGTTATTCTCATTATCCACGCCTGATTGCTGGGTCGGAGATGGATCCCTTTAATGGTATAGGACGGATCATTCCCTGAGTGCGGTTTCAAAGAATACCGGTAATCCTGCCGGTCCGACTCATATGCTATCTTCGAAGCATGGCGACGGCGACAAAAGGACACATCGAGCACACCAAAAATGATGAACGGATCGGCTTACCTGGCCAGATGCCGCGCAAGATCAATGTAACGATGATCGGAGCCGGGAGCGGCTTCACAAACAGCATTCTGAAAGATGTCGTGATGATCCCGGGGAATCGCGGCGGCGAGCTGCGGTTGGTTGACATCGACGCTGAGCGCTTGGAACTGAGTCGCAAGCTCATGCAAAAGATCCTCGAAGTCTCCGGCGAGGACCGAAAGTGGACCCTCAAAGCCAGCACCGACCGCCTGGAGATGCTCCCCGGCACCGACTACATCGTCAACTCCATCGAGGTCAGCGGGCTCGACTGCGTCCGCTACGACAACGACATCCCCCTCGAGTACGGCATCAGCCAAAACATCGGCGACACCATCGGCCCGGGCGGGCTCTTCAAGTCCCTGCGCACCATCCCCGTCTGGCTGGACATCCTCAAGGACGCCGAGCGCCTCTGCCCCCGCGCCCTGGTCCTCAACTACACCAACCCGATGAACATGATGTGCCTCGCCGCGCAGCGCAGCAGCAGCATGGAGGTCGTTGGGCTCTGCCACTCCGTCCAAGGCACATCCCGCATGCTCGCCAAGTTCGCCGGCGTCCCCTACGAGCAGGTCCAGTGGAAGTGCGCGGGCATCAACCACCTCGCCTGGTTCACCGAGTTCAACGGCCCCGACGGCGACCTCTACCCCGGCCTCATGGCGCAAGCCAAGGACCGGGAGGGCGAGTTCGCCAAGGCCGAGCCCGTCCGGTCCGACATGATGCTCCACTTCGGGGCGTTCATCACCGAGTCCAGCGGCCACCTCAGCGAGTACCTTCCCTACTACCGCAAGCGCAAGGACCTCCTCGCCAAGTACACCGACACCGGCTACCGGGGCGAGGAGAGCTTCTACGCCAACAACTGGCCCACATGGCGCAAGAACCAGGACGAGTACCGCGAGCGCCTCTTCCGGGGCGAGGAGGAGGCCAAGCTCGACCGCAGCTTCGAGTACGGCGCGTGGATTATCGAGGCGGTCGAGAAGAACCAGCCGTTCGTCATCCACGGCAACGTCGCCAACGACGGCTGCATCGAGAACCTCCCGCAGGACGGCTGCGTCGAGGTCGCCTGCCTCGTCAACTCCAACCGCATCCAGCCGATCCGCTTCGGCCGCCTGCCCCGGCACATGGCGGCGGTCTGCGCCTCGAACATGGCGATGTTCGACATGGGCGTCGAGGCGATCCTGCACCGCTCGAAGGAGATGGCGGCGCAGGCGCTGATGCTCGACCCCCTGACCGCCGCCGTTTGCTGCCCCGCGGAAATCAAGGAGCTGGCGTACCGCATGTTCGACGCCGAGGCCGAGTTCCTGGCGGAGTACCGCTAGCCTTCCCGATCAAGCCCCCTTGAGGGGGTTTGGGGGTGACGCCTAGTCCTTCTTCGGGGCGCGCGAACTTCTAGCCTGGAGCCTTTGCGCCCATCGCCCGTTTGGCGACAACGAGGCAAAGCACACCAATGGACAGGTTGAGCGCATATCCGCCAAACCAAGGCGCGAAGTCTCCGATTTCCCTGGGATGGTCTGCAGTCCGCGTCAACATCAAGTAGGGGAGGATGTTGAATATCCCCAGCGCCGAATACGCGGCTCGAACATACAGGGCCCATACGTGCCCAAGGGTCAGCCAAGCCAACCCGACAAAGAGGAGTGCCGTGACGACCGCTATTGGAATGGTGGCGGTCGATGTTTTGGGCAAGTACATCGCCTTCCACGTGAGGTCGACTGCCGCCGAAACGACCTGCAAGACGAACAGTCCCCAAGGTAGCCATCGTGTGGTCTCATTCGTCCGCACAGTCCCCATCATAAACCAAAAAAGCCCCCCGCCCAAACCTGGGCAGGGGGCAGCCAACCCTCCTCCTACGGCACCGTCCAAGTCCCGCTGACCGGCGAGTACGCCCCGATCCGCGCGTTGTTCACCACCGCCTGAACCCGGTACTCCCGGAACTCCGCCTCCTCCTCTTCCGAATCCCAACGGGATTCAACCCGACAGCGAAGGGTGCGGACGGGATGGCTCGTGACCGGCCCACCCTGGTCCGTGCGACCCAGTGAGTTCCAACCCTGTAGGGGTTGCACCCAAGGAGAGTGGAACCCCTTCAGGGTTCGATCCATCGATGTCGAATACCAGGGTGGCGGCTCCGCCTGACCCTTCGCTAATGAGTGTTGCCCCATTGGGGCATGGAAGATCGTAAAATGCCCCATAACGCGGCGGTGGGCTACAGCGGGGTGATGCGGTGGCCGGCGAGTTCCAATGCCTGAAGCGCATTCGCCAGGTGGTACTGCGGCACGAGGATGTAGTCGGTGTTGTAGGTGGAGATGGCGAAGACGCTGATCTGGGCGTCGGCGAGGGGTTGGAGCAGGCTCACCAGCACGCCTTTGAGGGAGAATTCCAGCGGCCCCTGGACCCGCAGCGCCCGCCAATTCCGCTCGACCTCGGCCCCTTCGGGCGCCATCGACTCTTCGCAGACGATCGACAGCTCCTCGGGCGTGCGGGCGACGGCGAACAGCCCCGCCTCCAGTCCTGGGAGAGTGAGCGGAGCGTCCGCGGGCAGTTTCGCCACGCAGAACTTGTCTTCAAGGACGCTGAAGAGGATCGTTTGGTTAAGCACTTCGGATGCCATCGTCACTCAGCGAAAAAATGGCGTACGTACTCGCCCTGGATATCTCCATCGAGCAAAAATGCGTCATGACCATAGGGCAGATCAACGACCTCGTGTCGCGCAATCAATCCCTCCCGGCGAGCCATTTCAAGCAACTGGTTGCTTTGATGGCTCGGGTAAAGCCAATCACTCGTAAAACTCACAAACAGATATTCAGACGTGGAGCCTGCAAAAGAGTTCAACTCGTAGTAATCGATCGCTTTCGTGAGATAAAGGAGTGAGTTGGCGTCGAATCGGCTGTTGAACTTATCGCCTTGATAATTCAAGTAGCTTTCGACTTGAAAGTCTGTTCCCAGAGTGTAGTCGGGCTTGGATTTATCCTGAAGCCGTCGCGCAAATTTTGCCTCGAATGCCTGCTCACTGAGGAACGACAGGTGTCCAATCATTCTTCCGACGGCCAGCCCGCCACTCGGGCCGTTGTCTTCGTCGTAGTTCCCGCCATTCCAGCGAGCATCGCGCATGACGGCCTGCCGCGCCGCTTCGTTGAACCCAATTTGCATTGCATTGTGCGCGGCACAACTGGCAGTTGCAAACGCTCTCCGGACACGACCGGGCTTGCGAACCGTCCACTCCAGGGCCTGCATCCCGCCCATGCTGCCACCACAGACACCGTGGAGGACTTCGATTCCAAGGTGGTCCATCAACCGAGATTGAACTTCGACCATGTCGCCCACCGTAATCATTGGGAACAGAGTCCGGTATGGCTTACCGTCTTCTGCCAATGAAGCGGGTCCTGTGGTTCCCTGGCATCCTCCCAGGGCGTTTGTGCCAATAACAAACCACTTGTCCGTATCGATGGCCTTGCCGGCCCCGATTAAGCGCTCCCACCATCCGATCGCATGGGAATCGCCACTCAGCGCATGACAGATTAGAACTGCGTTGTCACGCTCTGCATTCAGCTCCCCCCATGTTTCGTACGCAATCTGAACATCCGGAAGATATCCGCCAACTTCGCAGTGAAGCGGACCAACGTGCGCATATTTGCGCTCGTCGGTACTTGGAGCAGTACGTTCATTCTCTTGGAAGAGAGCCGGGTCGATTGACACGCCGAGAGGTTACCCAGGAGGGTCCCGCAATCAGACCCTGCTGGCGTGGCGCTACTCCCTGTTGTAGCCAGGTCGGTTTGGTTGTCCCCTGACACCGGCTGCAGGAGGTGGCTTTGCGACATCAGGTGCGCCAATATTTGGTCCAGTCGGTACTGAGTGACCAGCTTCCATCAACCGGTCGAATTCCCCGGCATCCTTCGCCTTCGAGCGTGCATCTTCCCGAGTCACGACGCCTTTGTCGACCAGAGTCGCCAAGGATTGGTCGAGAGTCTGCATCTTCTGCTTGAAGCCTGTTTGAATCAGTGAGGCGATCTGGTAAGTC
>CAMLEL010000089.1 GCA_946478935.1 uncultured Armatimonadota bacterium | reverse complement strand
CGATATGGCCCTCTTCACGCTGGAGAAAATGGCGCTCGGAGGGATCCGAGATCATGTCGGGGGCGGATTTCATCGCTATTCGACGGACGAACGATGGTTGCTTCCACACTTCGAGAAGATGCTCTATGACAATGCCTTGCTGCTCGGAAACTACGCTCGGGCGGCGGCTCTGTGCCATGAGCACCTGCCGGAGTTGGAGCAGCTCTTCAGCCAAGCCGTCGACGGAATTGTAGGCTGGCTCAAAGGTGAGATGACCTCTGGTGAGGGTCTGTTCTATTCCGCCCAGGATGCGGATAGTGAAGGGGAAGAAGGGAAGTTCTATGTCTGGACCCGGGCAGAACTCGATGCCGCGTTAGGCAAGCGGGCGGAGCATTTTGCGGCAGCCTATCAGTTCCACCCGCAAGGCAACTTTCGCGACGAGGCAAGTGGAGAGCCGACCGGAGCGAACGTTCCACATTTGCTCGAGATTCTGGAAGAGCCTCTGGATGCAGAACTCAGCCAGCTGCGAGACGTTCGCGGCAAACGCGTGAAACCGGCATTGGATGACAAGGCGCTTGTTGGCTGGAACGGTTTGATGATCGCCGCGCTTTGCGAGGCGGCGGAAATCGGCATGGCGGAGCGGGCCGCCGAAGCCATTCTTGCTGCTGAACGGTCCCACGGGAGGCTGCCTCGCCAGATATCCAAGGCTGGTCCGTCCGGCGAAGGCTATCTTGAAGACTACGCGTACTTCGTTTACGGGCTCACTGCGCTGGCAAGCGTGAAGGCGCTCTTTGTGGAAAGCGGAGCGGCGAGCGATGGTCGCGACCCCGGGGACATTTTCGACGATGCCAAGCGCTTGGCTCAGCAGATGGTCGAGCGATTTGGATCAGACCGTGGCTTCTTCGATACTTCGGATGCTCACGAAAGCTTGTTCGGCCGGAGCAAGCCAGCCTTCGATCAACCCTTGCCATCAGCGAACGCAGTTGCGGCCAAGTGCTTGATGGAATTGGGGGACTCGGAAAAAGCGTGGCAGACGGTGCGGTCATTCTCGGGCTGGATGGAGAGGGCGCCGTTGGCGACGGAATCTCTTCATCTCGCACTGCTGGAATTGCTGACGAGCCACCAAATGTCGGAACCTGAAGTCGATGCTGTGAGCCGGCAGGTTTCCGTTCGGCTGCTCGAGGATCGATTGATGGCGCTCAATGGGACGGCGGAAGGGACCATCGAGATCCAGGTGCCGGCAGAGTTGCATATCAATTCGAGCCATCCACCGGCGAACTGGCTCGTCCCAACGTCGGTCAGCACCCAGCCGTTATTGGCCAAAGTTCACTTTCCGGATGCGGAGGGCGACCGTTATGAAGGACTGGTGCATATTCCGTTTGCAGTGGAACTGCCACCAGGGATTGGAGCACAAGATTTGGAGATCACCGTGCGATGGCAGGCATGTTCGGAAACAGAATGCCAACTCCCTGAAGAGCGGACCTTGACCTGCCTGGTTCAGGCTACTTAACGCCGCGGACGTTTCTAAGCAAGTAAGCGCCAAACGAAAAGCACACAGCGGCGACGATGAAAACGGTCGCATAGCCTGCATCGCGGTAGTGAATAACGGGATCAGTCAATCCCGGGACGGATTCCATGGTTTTGCCGAACGACGCAAGGATGAATCCGGCCAATGGGGCGCCGATAGACTGGGGTAGCGTCATGGCGACGTGCCAGACAGCCATCTCTTTGGCGGCATTGTCTTTGCTTGGAAGCACTTCTGTGCCCAACGCCCAGTCGACACTGGTATATGCGCCAAAGCCAAGGCCGAAAAAGACACCAGCAATGAGAACCTGTGGGATCGTGGAGCAGAAGATGAACGCAATCGTCACGACGGCGATCATGGCGTTCGCATAGTAGACGACTTTTTTGCGTCCAAGCCGGTCGCTCAGTTGGCCCCCAACGATGCCGCTGATGCTGGCTGCCACGAGGATGGCGGCCAGTAACAAAGGCGCCACAGAATCGACGTTCTTTGGATCGACACCGATCGAATCGATCAAGTAGTAATTGATGTAAGGCTGGATGGAATAAAAGCCGATCATGACAAGCGCACGGGTGATCCAAACCCAGGCAAAGTCTGGAAAGAGCTTCGGGCTGATCCAAAGCGACTTCAGATAGACGCCCCAGTCGAGCTTGGCAGGCCGTTCGGGGAGCGGGTTTTCTTTGACGGTCCAGACGGTCGCGAGCATGACCAACAGCATGACCAGGCCGATCATCCCGAACTTGTACGATTCTGGAAGTCCACCCAAAACCATACCGACAACGATGGCTCCCAGGAGCGTGCCGAACTGGGTCATCAGGGCCATGTAGCCGCTGGCGATGCCTCGCTGCTTGGGCTCGATGAGGTCGGGGATAAAGCCGCTGTAAGCCGCCGTGGCAATGTTGTTTCCAAGCTGCACGATCATGTAGGCGAACAGGTACACCAAGATGCCCGGACTGTGGGCAATCGCTTCAAACACACCCTTGGTCGCACCGATCGGCACCGGATCGATTCGGTAATACGCCAGACACATCAGGGCCAGTCCGGCAATGTTGATGAGGGTGCCCCAGAGGATGTACGGTTTGCGGCGGCCCATCCGGGAATAACAACGATCGCTCAAGGCACCAGCGATGAGCGGCACCACCAGAGCGACGATGGCGGCGAAGCCCGTGAGCAAGCCGAGAAAGGTCGCGCGATGCTCGGGCACCAACGTTCGAACCTGATTGGGCAGCAAAAGGATGAGGAATGCACCCCAGTGGAAATTTGTGGCGAACCAGAACGAACTGATGGACAGTTGGTCCGTGAAGCTCAGCTTTTTGCCGGCATAGGGTGATGGGACGACTCCGAAATTGTGCGGAACCTCATACTCCTCGCTCGATCCAATCAATTGGCTCATCGGGCGCCCCCGACGAGGGAGACTGCGTAATCGTAGTCATCTTGATAGTCGATGTCGTAAGCAAGTTCGACCGGGGCGCCTCGCACAGCAGCACCGGTGCAGCCGAGCATCGATTCGATCTTGCGCTCCAAATCCCGGATCGTCAAGGAGTGAGTCAGGAATTTGGCGACGAAGGTCGGGCCGATAAGCATCGCCATTCCAAGCTTTGATTTTCGCTTCTCGAAGATTCGCTCGATGGAGGCACGGAGCTTGGGCAGTTTGCGCGCGTTCATCAGGAACATGCCGCCGATCGTGAACGTGCCATCTTTGGTCTTGACAAAGGTGGACGTGGTGTTTGGATAGGCTTGCGTGAATTCGGCGGCTTCGATGACAGGCACGCAAATGTCCTTCGTCGACGGGCAGAGCTCAATGTACTTACGGACAATATCAGCCGTCAGGAAGGGTAGATCGCATGTAACGATCAGGACTCGATCCATGTTGGAGTTCATCTCATGAAGCTTGTCCAGACCGCGAAATATGTTATCTGGACCCGTTTGACCCGGTTCGACTTCAGCGGCGTCGTATTTGCTGGCGAGGGTTTGAACGGCCTGGGACCCAACGACGGCGATGTTGCGGATCACACCGGATTCCCGCAGGGCGGAGAGCACGGAATCAAGGATTTTGCGGCCATCTATTTCGATAAGGGCCTTTTCGGACGTTCCAACGAGCTTGGCAAATGGTTCGTCGATCGTTCCGCCAGCAGGAACGATCGCGTCATATGTCTCCACGGGGAACAAGTATCGCATAACGCTCAGGGCAAGATGACCTTCAAAGCACGCGGTAAGACATCACAATCCACTTGCTGACATTGAATGAGTTCACCGTCCATCAAGATGTTGGTGGGTTGTTCGAAGCGAATCGAGACGTGACTTGCAGAGAAGTGCGAAACGCGCTCATGACTGATGTGGGCACCTTTATAGACACTCGGGAATGCTCGCAAGAAGGCGATCTTGCCGAGGGCTTCCACAAGGACGACGTCGAGTGCCCCATCCGTGACCGACGCCATTGGCGCCACCTTCATGCCGCCTCCATAAAACTGGGCATTTGCGATGGCGAGCAGCATCGCCGGACGGTCGATGGCCGCATCGCCGATCGTCGCTGTCAATCTCTGAGGTCGAAATGTGACCCATTCTCTCAAAGTTGCCGCGAGGTACGCCGTGGTCCCGCGCAGGAGCCGGGCACCATGGTTGATACGGGCGGCAACGGCGGCGTCGAAACCAGCCCCGGCGATGTTGACAAAGTAGCCATTTTGAGACTCGGACTGCCAGCGCCCTATATCGATAAAATCGGACCGTCCTGCCTTCAGGGTACTTAAGGCGGACTCGAAACTCGGACCGATACCCAAGGTCCGGCATAGGTCATTGCCGGTTCCGAGAGGCAGGATTCCGAATGCTGAGTCGCTGCCAATCAAACCGTTGGCCGTCTCGCAAATCGTCCCGTCGCCGCCAGCAGCGACAATTAAGTCGAATTGATTGGCGGCGGCTCTTGCCAATTCAGTCGCATTGCTGGAACGTTGTGTTTCGGCAAACTCCACGTTGGGACCCAACGCCCCCTCAATCTGGGATCGGAGGTCGGGCCACCGACGTTTCCCCTTTCCACGTCCACTATTTGGATTCCAGATGACCAGAGTCCGAGGCATGGAGGCAGTGTAGCTGGCGGTGTGACTACGGAAGGGCTCGATTTAGTCGGACTCGTCGAAATTCGTGAGAACCCACGAGGAGCAGGTCATCGCCGAGGGCGCGAGGTTGGTTGCCGAACATTTCAGAACCGGTCTCGATCTCCCACTCACGATCACCTTCGGGTCCCAAGCCAACCAACTTGGATTTATCGGCCAACAAGAAGCTTCCGTTCTGATTGAGCACTTGAGAGAGGCCGAAGTTTTGCCGGAAGCTCAAGCTTTTGACCCAAAGCTCTTGGCCGGTTTCAGCCGCGATGTTGTAGAACCTGCCGCTGGCGCTCACCGCATAGATACGACCATCGCGAAGGAATGGGGTTCCGAAGAGGGCATTGTTCGTATAGACCGCCCACATCTTTTGCCCCGTTTCCAGACTCAGGCCCAAGATGGACCCGTCATCGAACGTTGCGATGAGTCGCTCACCGGCAACCAAAAGCGCTTGAACTGCGGATTTGCGTTCAGCGTGCTTCCAAGTCAGTTTCCCGGAGTCCTTGTCAAATCCAAAGACTGATCCTGCTTTCGTTCCGACAAAGATAGATTTGCCATTGCGGATGGGCCGGACCGAAGGCGCGGACTTTCCCAGATCTGCGTTCCATAGGACTTTGCCCGTTTGCCCAATCGCGCCCAGGACTCCAGGCTTGACCTCTGCGTAAACGAATCGGTTCAGGTACGCGATTGGGCTGGCGTATCCCGTTCGCGGCACGCTCCAAACCGGCTTGCCAGACCTGGCATCCACGGCCACAAGGTTCCCCTGGCCGATGCTGGCGAAGAACCTACCATCGCCGGCGGCAACGAATACACCAAGGCGTGGAGATTTTATTGCCTTTGCCCAGATCTTTTTGCCGGTGCTTTGATCGATGGCGCCATAGCTGTCGTTCGTTCCAAATGAGACATCCGTTTCACCGACCTGATAGGACTGGATCTCAGTTTGAAGGCGGATCGACCAGACGCGTTCAAGGGTCGGCGCCTGGGCGGCTGCGAGAAGGATTGAAACCGATGCGGTCAACATAGCGACAGTTCCTATGACGCTCGAATCTCAAATCATTCGAACAAGTGCGGCACGAATCGGGAAAAATTATCTGTCACCAGCGTGTCCGATTCACGGATTCCGATGCCTCGGGCCACGCCATCGATGACCCAAGAACCGATCACCGGGCGATTGCCGCTGAAACTGGGAATGTTAAAGTACTCCTGGTAAACGTATCCTTCATCACCATATTCGCCCTCGGTTCTCTCAAGGGACCCATGACGCTTGATGGTAACGTTGGCTCCCTCTCGGGAGAAGAGCGGCTTTTTGGCATACTCGCCCATGTTGAACGATCGGTCGAATTGGCATTGGAGTAGATTCGGGTGGCCAGGAAACATTTCCCAAAGGATAGCGAGGATGCCTTTGTTTGATAGGATCATCTTCCAGATGGGCTCAATCCACTGGACTTCGCGGTAGGTGTCCAGAGCATGTTTCCCGAACTCATCGTGGATTAACCACTCCCATGGATAGAGTTTGAAAATCGTCTTGATCGACCGGTTTTGAAGATCGACGAATGCGCGCTTCGATTCATCCCAGCCGAGTTCCGACATATGAAGCGCTTTGGTAGGAATTCCGACGTGAGTTGCAGCATCGCGCACGAAGGTGGTGGTCATCATGTCTTCGATCGATTGGGTGTGAGCGAAGTGAACGACCTCTCCGTTTAAGAATTGGTTTTCTTTGCACCACTTCCAGTACTCGACGAACCCTTCCCAAATAGAATTGAACTGATCCTTGGTCGGAAATTGAGCTTCAAGCCAGTGCCATTGGATGACAGCTGCCTCCAATAGTGAAGTCGGGGTATCAGCGTTGTATTCGAGCAGTTTGGGAGGGTTCTTGCCGTCGAATGCCAAATCAAAGCGTCCGTAAATGGATGGCGGCTCGTGTTCCCATGCCCAGCGAATCGAATCGATGCATTCTGCAGGGATTTTGAGCCTCGTGAACAGATTCTCATCGATGACGTGCTGGACGGCCGCCAGGGAAATTCGATGGAGCTCATCAGTTGCCTTTTCCAAGGCATCAATTTCGGCAGCGGTAAAGCGATAGTAAACGTCCTCGTACCAATACTGCTTGCCTTGCGCCGTCCCATCGGCAGTGGTGTGAAAGAGCAACCCCAGTGCTTCGACCTTTGCCTTCCAGTCGACTCGGGCGCTGTAGGGAACTCGCTCCATCGGTCAGCCGCCGAAGCTGCTTCGCGTACTCGAACTGGAGCCGCCGCCGAATCCGCGCCGGACGACACTCCCTCGAGAATCTACGATGTCGGCGCTGGAATTCGGGGTTCGACTGAAGTTGGTGACACGGCCACGCGTGAGCGTGCCACCATAAACCCAATAGGGATAGATTCCCCCATATCGTCGGCTTGGAACCACACATTCATTGTCTGGCAATACGTTGCCGTTGACGTCCACACAACGTCTCACCTGCCGTTGACCGCCGCATCCGGCAAGGGCCAAGGCCGCAATGGACACAACCAAAGAAACCGGAACTGCCTGACTCTTTTTCATCTCTAGTTTTACATTATAGATTTACGGCACGGACGTCGCAAAGTTGCGCTTAATTCTCCCGGGTTTGTGCAATTGCCGAGCCTGCCGACAGCGAAACGGCGAGGATCACGTAAATCAGTCCAAGACTTGCCGGAGATAACCGCTTTTCAAAACCTGGCGTGAGTCTTTTGGGTACAAGATGGTAGTCCGTGACATAGGCAACCGCAGAAGTCGCGCCTCCTGAGAGCAAGGCCCGAGTCGGCGAACCTGCACGCGTCCACTTTCCGAGCACCCACTCCTGCATGAGGGACCATCCGAGTGTCGCTGCGATGTGCAGCAACCCGCCAACCAGCGTGTGCCGAACGTCGACATTATCGCGTTGGGCCGCTTCATCTCCCCAGGCGATATGGCTCACCGCATTGATCGGAGCTGCTGCGCTACCCGATTCCCTCTTACCCAACATCATGAGAGCGGCGGTGGTCGCCGCAACAGCGATACCAGCTGACGCAATGGTCGCCGTCCAATCGAATCGTGTGGTCACCATGGCTCTTAGGCGCGGCTCGTGCGAAGTTCGTTCAGTCCTCAAGCATTGCCCGTTCACGTTCGAGCTGCTCGAAACTCTCCTCAAAACTGGCAAGCAGTCTTTCAATGGCAAGTGTGGGATTTCCAGAATAGGGCCAGATGAGCGCGTCCCGCGTGATATAAGCCTCACGCTGCTTCTTGCCCAGGATCGAAAACACACGAGGAGGGATCGATTGGCGATCCACAAACTGGACATTCAGGCGACCCTGATCTGCCTCCAGCTTGGCGATTCCAATGTCGCGAGCTCTCAGGCGCTGTCCCATGACCGCGAACGCGTTGGTTACCTGCTCGGGCGGATGCCCATACCGGTCCTCAACCTCGGCTTGCACTTCGCCGAGATCATTCTCAGTTCGGGCAGACATCATCCGTTGGTAGTAGTAGAGTCGTTGGGCGGCATCCCGGATGTAGCCCTCTGGGATCAGGGCGACGATCGGAACGTCGAATGATGGCAGAGGAGCCAGATCTTCTATTCGTTCAGCCGAGTCAGCTGGAGCGGTATTGCCATCCACGGAGGCTTTCAGGG
>CAMLEL010000088.1 GCA_946478935.1 uncultured Armatimonadota bacterium | reverse complement strand
TCTGGTTTGCCTTCTCGTCGTAGTCGTCCTCGTCGGCGATGGCGATGACGCGGATAGTGTTCTTGGCATGGTCGAATACGACGACGGTGTCGGTGAGCATCATCGCGAGGTCGGGGAGTTGGAGGTCGTCCACGGGGCCGTCGGGGAGCTTTTCGAAGAAGCGGACGAGGTCGTAGGACATCATGCCGACCGCGCCGCCAATGAAAGCGGGGAGGTCGGGGACGGGGACCAGGGGTTTGCCCGTGAGTTCGGCTTTGAGGAGGTGGAGGGGATCTTGGCCGTAGGGATGGGCGTGAGGCGTGGGGCGTGAGGCGTGTGGATCTCCCTCCGTGCCCGACGCCCGACGCCCAACGTCCGCTTCTCCAACCCACGTCTGATCTCCCTTCGTCCTGACCACCTTCTTCGGCTTGATCCCGAGCAGGGAATACCGCGACACCTGCTCGCCTCCGGTGACTGACTCCAGGAGAAAGCTGTAAGTTTGGTCGTGAGCAAGCTTCCAGTAGGCGCTGAGCGGGGTTTCGACGTCGCCCAGGAGGTCGCGGTAGATGGGCATGCGTTTGTCGCCACTGACTTGGCTGAGAAATTCGGGCTTGTCGGGGACGACCATGAACTCGAATGAGTATGCCAGAATCCGGTTATGCAAGGCTTTACGGTCCATCGGGGGACCATCGCGGTTATGCCGGAAGACAATGTCGATACCGATCGAATCATCCCGGCACGGTTCTTATCCCGGGTGAGCCGCTCCGGCTATGGCGAGCTGCTTTTCAGCGACGTCCGCGGCGAGACATTTCCCTTGGATCAGCCGGCAGCAGCCGGTGCCAGCATCCTTGTCGTCGGAACGAACTTTGGTTGTGGCTCCTCGCGGGAGCACGCCGTATGGGCCATCCAGCAGGCGGGGTTCAAAGCGGTTATTGCTCACAAGACGGGGACGAGTCCCGGCTACAGCGACATCTTTCGGCAGAATGCCGCCAATTGTGGCCTGCTTCTGGTGGAACTCGAAGATTCTGCGCACCAGAAGATCAGCGAGATGGGATCCGGAGCCAGCATCGAGATTGACCTTCCGAACCAAAAGGTTGTGGAAAATGAGAACGAATTTCCGTTTGACATTAGTCCAGTCAGCAAAGAGGCGATTGTGAAAGGATTGGATTTGATTGGCACGACGCTTATTTACGCAGATCAGATCAGCGAGTATGAGCAGACGCGACTCGCCTTTGCACCCAAAAGATGAAACCGTTGATACCGTTGATTCTCCTTGCCCTCGCTGGCTGTCAAGACTCACCGCCCGCAGTTGGACAACTGGAACCACCCCAAACTGCCGAACCGGCGGCCGTGGAACCGGCAAAGGTTGAACCCCAAGTCAAGGATCCTCGAATCAAGGCGCAGAGGATCCACCAATTGAAGGACCTCGAGACAAGAAAGATCCAGCACAACGGCCACACGCTAACGGTTTGGATCATGGACGATGCCAGTAAGCGCGCCGAGGGCATGATGTGGCTTGAGGACAAGGATGTCAAAGACACAGAAGGCATGTTATTCGTTTTTAATGACGCTCAGCCACGCTCATTTTGGATGCAGAACTGTCCGTTGGGCCTGGACATTGCCTACATCGATGCGACGGGCAAGGTCCTCAACGTCGGCATTGGAAAGCCCTATGATGAATCTGGCGTGCCCAGCAAGGGCGCGGCCAGGTACGTCCTTGAACTGAAATCTGGGAGAGCGAAAAAGTTTGGGATTCGAGCAGGCACAAAGCTTGTTTTGCCGAAGAATCTGAAATCAAAAGACGGAGGATAGCCACATGAGATCGCTCGCCATTGCCTTGATCGTCTGCACGGGTGGTTCGAGTTTTGCTCAAACCGGATCCAAGCTCGACATGCTGCTAACAAAGAGCGAAGCAATTGCTTTGCTCGCTCCAAAGCAGCTCGCCGATGGCGCTGTGCAAAGCGTTTCATGGTCGCCCGATGGGAAGTATCTGGCTGTCCTGACAGTGGATTCCAAAGAAAGCCGCAATCTTCCAAGCTTGCTGAGCGCGACTCGCGGAATGCCCACCGTCATGCCGGATTGCATCGTTTCCGTGTATGACACGAAGAAGCAAGAGACGGTGACGATCTGGAAAACGCCAATCGATCGTTCGCAGATACGTCAGATTGGATGGCTTCCCGACAGTCCGTACCTGGTCGCTATCGTTGATTCGCCGGTGATCAATCGCGAGACAAAACAGTTCGTTGCACTTCATACTTCGGTGGCCCTCATTACAACCACCGGCAAGTCCTCCACTCTCATTCCGCATGCCCCCAATCGGCAGATCACGGGATTGCATGAAGGTCCAAATTCCTTTGGGATCATCGTCACGAGTTCGGAGGGTACGGCCGATTCGGTCATAAGACGTCTTAGTCTCGTCGGACGGGACGGGCGCATCAGAGGCTCCATTATTAATCCGCCGCCGATTCTCGAATTGGACTGGGATAAGCAGAACCAGCGCGTGTACGCGGTCAATCACACGCCTGTTCAAGGAGGTGTGAAGTCGCACTTCGCACTACTCGATTTTGCGAATGGCGCAACCATTCCTGTTGACGAACCCCGGATTGCCCGGCCCAAGCCGGCAGTGGCGGAATTTGACCTGGTGCGAGGCGGAACTCAGAGTCGGGAAGCGCAAAGCTCGGTCGAATTGACGGCGGCCTGGTTGGTTGCTAAAGAAAAGGGACCCAAGTCAGCGGCGTTGGTAGCCGCCGATGCTGAATCCATGAGCCTTTCTCCCATCGGTAACGCGGTGTATTTTGTGACGAAGGGAACCGCCATGATCCGCCCGCTCGCCCGATTGCCGAAGGAACTTGCTATGCAGGCCCTGGAGGCAGCAGAACGGACCAAACTCATGTCGGATTGCAAGCAGGTGGCTCTGGCCCTACTCATCTACTCTGCAGACTATGACGACCTCCTGCCATCCAACTCCGGCGACTGGATGTCCGCGCTGAGCCCCTACACGAAGAACAACTCAGTCATGGACGGTTTCATTTACACTTACTCTGGCGGCAATCTGGCTGATCTGAAGAGTCCAGCGGAGACGGAGCTCGGATATAAGCTTGGCCCGGGCGGTCGCGCCGTTGCGTACGCAGATGGTCACGTACGATGGATTCCCGACAAGTAACGGTTTGTCAGGCGACGACATTCTGAGACCGCCCGTTCATCCATGCGGCGAAGTTGGAGACGGCCATGTCGAACAGACGCCCCCTAGCTGATTTGGTCGCCCATGCAATGTGGGGAGTGATGAATGCATTGTCGGCAGATAACAGTGGGTTGCCCTCGGGCGGAGGCTCGACGGACAACACGTCCAACCCGGCTCCGGCCAGCCGGCCTTCGTTCAGTGCCCGCGCCAGATCAGAATCTTCCACCAATGGACCGCGACCTGTATTGATGAGAAACGCTGAGCGTTTCATCAATTCGATCGAATGAGCGTTGATCAGGCCCTTCGTTTGATCGGTCAACGGACAGTGAAGCGTCAGAAAATCTGCTTGCCGGAGCACGTCATCCAACGAACCAAACTCGACATCGGGGGTATCACTCTTGCTTCGTGTGTGGACGATCACATTCATCCCGAAAGCCTGCCCAATCTTTGCCACTTGACGACCGATATTTCCGAAACCGATGATGCCCAGGCAGAGACCATCGAGCTCGATCAGCGGCCGATCCCAAAATGCAAAATCCTTGGACTGAGACCATCTGCCGCTTCGAACGGCATCCGAATGCATTCCTACATGGTGGCAGTGCTCAAGAATGAAGGCAAACACAAGCTGCGCAACGGAGTTCGTGCTGTAGGCTGGCACATTCGTCACCCGAATCCCGCGGCGCTTTGCCGCTTCGATGTCGACGATATTGAATCCAGTTGCTGTGACACCGATGTACTTGAGGTCCGGAAGTTTGTCGAGGATCTCAGCGCTGAGTACGACCTTGTTCGTTAACAGGGCATCCGCACTCTGGACTCGAGAAAGGGTCTGGTCAGGACTCGTCCGATCATAGACGTCCAAGGTGCCGAGAGACTCCAGGCTTTCCCAAGTAAAGTCACCGGGGTTCAAGGTGTAACCATCTAGCACGACGATCTTCATTCGGCGTGCAGAGTACCAGCCGTGCGAACGATGTTAGCGCGTGGAACCAGGCGGCAACTCGTTCATCAAGTTGTCCAAATCGAGTGCCTCGGTGACCATGTTAAGATTTCCGGCGGAATCGAATGGCCACTCCTGCTTTGGCCGATCCCAATACAATTCCACTCCATTTTGATCGGGATCTCGCAGGTAGAGCGCCTCTGACACACCATGGTCACTGGCGCCGTCGATTCTGACTCCGGCATCCAGAAGCCGCTTGAGGGCGTCGGCGAGCGATGCCCGGTCAGGGTAGCGGATCGCCACATGAAATAGTCCTGTTGTTCCTAGTGCCGGTGGGCTGCCGCCCTTGCTCTGCCAAGTGTTCAGCCCAATGTGGTGGTGGTATCCGCCTGCTGAAACAAATGCGGCTTGTGAGCCATAGCGTTGAGTCAGCTCAAATCCCAAAACGTCTACGTAAAACTTGAGAGCCCGTTCCAAATCTGCAACCTTCAGGTGGACGTGCCCAATGTCGACTCGGGGGTCGATCGCCTTCGCCATAGCTTATTGTACGAGGTTCACCAGCGGCCGAAAAGTCCCGCAATGAAACGAGCGATCGAAGCCCAAATGTAGAGGTACCAAACCTTTCGCGTGTCGATCCTGCCGAGAGTGGAGCCAGCCGAATGAGCGAGGCCGCGCAACCGAACGGGCGTACGACCTCTGGCACACACCCGGCATCGAACTCCGGCAGAGCTCATGACCATACATTTGGGGCATATCGGACGCTCGCATCGGCCGCAGGTCACGCGGGTGGTTTCTCTTCCGTGACGATAGCAGTAATAGAGACCGTCCTCGCCTGCCGAGCTTGCATCCTCGACCGGAACGAATTTGGCGCCGCACGAACCGCAGAATCGAACGGTCGGCTCGTTTTCTGAACCACACTTGCGGCACCTGGCCCTTTTAAGATCCACCGACATATCGGAACTAATTTATAGCAGATGTTCCGGCGGTTTCAACTTGGTATGATGCTCGCGTGCGCGTCCTTATCGTAAGTCAGTGGCAATGGCATGGGCCCGCTCGATTCGCACGGGCTTTGAAGCAAGTGGGATGTGAAGTTGCCGGGCTCTGCGGTAAGAACGACCTCCTCGCCAAGACGGACTTCCTCGACCGGTGCTTCTACGCCGATACTGGCGATGAGCTCGATGTCCTTCGTGTGCTGGACTCGGCCTTTCATGCTTTCCGACCCGACATCGTGCTGCCAGCATCGGACAATCTCGTGCGCACGCTCCAGGTTTATCGGCGTCGGGTGGAATCAGGCAAACATTCGTTGGACGTTGACCTCACGGCCGCGCTAAACGCATCCACGTTCCCATTGGAGAACGAGAAATGGCTGCAGGGAAAGATCGATCTTCTCAACCACTTGGAGGCGCTCGGCGTTCGCATTCCTCCTCAGAGCGAACTGGCGACGTTCGGTGACGCAGACGCATTCGTTTCGACGAACGGATATCCCGTGATATTGAAGCCCGATGTCGGTTCCGCTTCCTCTGGCATCAAGATTTGTCACGATGAGGAATCACTGGTTGCGGCTTTGAACAATCTGGTGTTCGGCCGTCATCGTCAGCGTTATGCGATTCAGAAGTACTTGGGGAGTCAAACCGGCGTCGTCCACTTTACGGCCAAGAATGGGGAACTCGTGGCTTGGAACATGGCCTACCGCGTTCGGACCCATCCAGGAGAAACCGGCCAGACTTCGGTCGCACGCGTGATCGATAATCCGGAGATGTTGGAAGCGTCTCGGATCATTTGCCGAGAAACTGGCTACAACGGAATGGGAGCCCCGCAATTCGTTTTGGAAAATGAAGGACATGGTAAGGCATGGCTCATGGAGCTCAACCCTCGCATGGGAACTTACGTCCACTTGTGGCAGGAAGTCGGCACCGATCTGGCGCTTGCGCTGAAGGAAGCTTGGTCGGGGCGCACCGTGCCCGCCCATGATCCGCAAGTAGGTCTGACTGTCGCCCTCTATCCTCAAGAGACCATTCGGGATGCCACGAGCGAGTTCATCGCCGCAAAGAACGATATTCCGCATGACGATGGGGGCCTGATGGCCGCCTACGATGCCATGATCGCCGCAGGCCGAGCGAGGGCCAGCGCCGCCGGGCATCCGATTCCTAAACCGATATGATGGGCCCCGATTGCGGAGGCGGAGTGATCGGCGTTCGCGGGCTAAAGACCCGTCGAACCCACTCCACCGCTTCATCGAGCACGGTTTTCGGGCGAGTATAGGCAACCGCGCAGTAGCCCGGCTTGAGGTCAGGCTCCTGGAAAGTTCCGCCATAACCCTCATTGGCAAACGACAGGTCGTTGCTGACCTTGATCATGCCTTGGTCTGTACCTAACGACCGGTACTCCGTGATCAGCCCGTTCACGCTGGTTAGCCCGCTCGACGTGAACATGCGTTTTCCTTTGAACTCGGCTCGAATCTGGTTCCAAACTGAGTTCAGATCGCCGTGCAAGACGACGATTCGCAACGTACCATCGGCGCTTGAGCGCCGCTCGGCCACCGGAAACTGGTTCAAGAACGCAAATGGAGTGGGCGGCTCGCGCATCGCCCAAAGGCCAAGCCCGGCAAGCGCCACGGCAACGCCACAAAAGATCAACAGCCCAACCCGCGGCTTCTTCAATCGATCCAAGCGCTCCATCATTCCTAAAAACGCAAATTGCGCTTTCATAGGTTTCCGGCTGCCTCAGACAAGTACCGGCCAGCGATTACTCTGCGTCGTCGTCTCTCTTCTCAGGTCGCATCGTGGGGAAGAGCAGCACCTCGCGCAACGTATCGGCGCCCGTCAGCATCATCGCCATGCGATCGATCCCGATACCGCAACCTCCGGTGGGCGGCATTCCGCACTCAAGCGCATAAATGAACTCTTCATCCATAGGATGCGCTTCCTCATTTCCGGCGGCTGCCTGGTCAAGCTGATTTTGGAACCGTTCGCGCTGGTCGATTGGGTCGTTGATTTCACTGAAGGCATTGCAGACTTCTCGACCCCGAATGTATCCCTCGAAACGCCTGGTCATCTTTGGATTATCCGGATCCTTCTTGGCCAGTGGCGAAGTCTCGATCGGGTAGCCCACCACAAACGTGGGCTCTTGGAGTGTGGGCTCGACAAAGACTTCGAGCAGCTTCTCGATCAGGCCGCCCAGGTTGTCTTCATCGTCCGGGTCAATTCGCTTACCCGTTACTGGATTCACGACGCTCAACTGCCGGAGGGCAGCTTTGGCGGTCTCGATATCGACGAAATCCGCCGAAGTTAGGCCCGTGTGCCGCTCGATCTCTCCCAACAGCGAAACTCGCCGCCAAGGCTTGGAGAAGTCAAGTTCCAGATAGCGTTCTTCACCTTCCTTGCGAGGCTCTTCTATTTGGGCGTCCTCATCCTGAACGTCTCCGACTTCCAGAGGAAGCCGCACGACCGAAGAACCAAAAACTTCGGTCGCCACGTGGCGGAACACTTCTTCCACCCGGACCATCATGTCTTCCAGGTTCGCGTAGGCCTCATAGAACTCTAAGAGCGTGAACTCGGGGTTATGCCGGTTGCTGACTCCCTCATTCCGGAAAACACGACCAATTTCATAGACCCTCGGCACATCGCCGCAAATGATCCGCTTGAGATAGAGTTCCAACGAAATGCGCAGCTTTACGTCGACGTCGTACGCATTGTAATGGGTGAGGAACGGTCGGGCAGCCGCGCCACCGGCCTCAAGTTGGAGCAGAGGAGTCTCTACTTCCAGATAGCCTGCGCTATCGAAGTAGCGCCGGACCGACGATACAATTCGTGAACGGTCCAAAAGCTTCTTGCGCACGTCCGGATTGGCAATCAGGTCGAGATGCCGGTGTCGGTAGCGCAGTTCCTGATCCGAGAGTCCGCTGAAGATCTGCCCATCCTTCTCTTTGCCGATCGGCAGCACTTCCAACGCCTTGCTGAGCACGGTCAAAGACCGGGCATGGATCGACTTCTCACCGGTTTTGGTGCGAAACAGCTCGCCATGAACTCCCACGTGGTCGCCGATGTCGAGCAGGTTGTACAGCTCCCACTCTGTTTCACTGAGGTCATCCTTCTTGAAGTAGACCTGGATCTTGCCGTCGCCATCGCTGAGGTGTGCA